>JAAVBQ010000009.1 GCA_014803485.1 bacterium
CAGACAGCCTTTTTTTGTAAATTCGCAAACCTTACCGACACGAAAAGGAGCGACATGGCTTTTTCTCTCAGGACAAACATATACCGGCACGCCATAGGGAAGCCGTATATCAACCGCTGGTTTGTGCTCACCTTCGATTTGGTGATGTGCGGCATAGGCACCTTTCTGGCCTATTTCCTGGCATGTTCCCTCCGGCAGCTGCACTTTGAACCGACGATACTGCTCAAACTGGAGTTATGGAGCCTTTTTTCGGGCCTCTGCGGATTCCTGCTGTTCCGCACCTACAAGAACATCATCCGGCATACTTCCTTTCAATCCATCTGGCGTATTGCCGCGGCCTTGTGCATCAAGACCCTCTGCACCGCCTTCTGCTTCGCGTTTTGGGTAGGACCGCTTTCGCCCACAAGCTGGATTATGGTGTTGGGCATCGATCTGATGTTCTCTTTCTGCGCCATGGTGTTGGCGCGCCTGGCGGTGGTTCTCTTCTACCAGATTACGTTCAACTCCTTTATCACTTCGCGTCACAAAGTATTGATTTACGGTGCCGACCGCAATGCCACCTCGCTTTCCACCGTCATCAAGCTCAACACACAATCGCAGTATTCCCTGGCGGGATACCTGAAGTTTTCCCATCGGGGAGACACCTATCCTGTAGGCGATTTGCCCGTTTTTGTGATTCGCAACGAAGAAGAGTTGCAGAAACTGGTGCGCAAGGAAGAAATCGAGGGTATCCTATTCGTACATCAAAGGGATATTTTCTCCGAACGCAATCGTCTGATTCCGTATTGTATGACGCATCATCTCCATATGTTCACCGTACCCCCTATCGGCAAGTGGAAAAGCGAAATGCCGCAGGTGCGTTCCTTGGATATTTCGGATTTACTGGGACGGGAGGAGATACACATCAATACCGAAAGGATTGCCGCCGACCTCAAGAACAAGGCGGTGTTGGTGACGGGGGCCGCCGGATCGATCGGCAGCGAACTGTGCCGTCAGATTGCTTGTTTCGATGTTTCTTCCTTGATACTGTTCGACAACTGCGAGACAGGCATCCACAACCTCCGCCTCGAACTGGAAGAGAATTTTCCGGACCTGAAACTAGTGCCGGTTGTGGGCGATGTGCGCTCGCGCAAGCGTTTGGAATATATTTTCGAAACGCACAGACCGCAAATTATTTTCCACGCGGCCGCCTACAAGCATGTGCCTCTTATGGAGCTCAACCCTAACGAGGCCTTTATGGTGAATGTAAAGGGAACCCGCAACGTGGCGCATACCGCCCTGAAATTCCAAGCGGAAAAATTCGTGATGATTTCGACCGACAAGGCCGTCAATCCCACCAATGTGATGGGGGCGAGCAAACGTTTGGCCGAAATTTACGTGCAGAGCCTCGACCATGCGCTCAAAACGGGTAAAGGGGAAGGCAAGACGCAATACATCACCACGCGCTTCGGCAATGTGTTGGGCAGTCAGGGTTCGGTGATTCCGCGTTTTCAGGAACAGATTGCCAAAGGTGGTCCCCTCACGGTGACCCATCCCGAAATCACACGCTATTTCATGACCATCCGGGAGGCTTGTCTGCTGGTGTTGGAGGCCTCGAATATCGGGCAGGGCGGCGAAATCATGGTGTTCGACATGGGAAGCCCGATAAAAATCAACGACTTGGCAAAGAAGATGATTCAACTCTCGGGACATTCGTTAGACGAAATCAAAATTGAATATACGGGCTTGCGGCCCGGAGAGAAACTCTACGAGGAGGTGCTCAGTTCGGTGGAACACACCAAACCTACCTCACACCACAAAATTCGTATCGCCGATGCCCGTACCTACGCTTTCGACGAAGTGGTGAAAGATTTCGACGCCCTGATTGAGCTGGCTTCCACCTATCAATCGGAAGCGGTGGTGCGCAAGGCGAAAGCCATTATGCCCGAGTATATCAGTCAGAACTCGGAGTTCTCCCAATTGGACAAATAAAAAAAGGCTGTCTGAAAAGACAGCCTTTTTCATTTCCTCCTGAAGAGGATTATTTCTTTACGTTCGGAAGTTCCAGACCGTAGCCTTTCACTCTGTCCTCCCGCTTCAACCAAATGCCGAGAACGAAAGCCAACACGCCGAAAGAGGCGAAGATGATCATCGGCACGGTATAGTCGTAGGCGGGGATGGCCTGACCCAAGGCCTCGGCGGCTTCGCGCGCCTCGGCCACGCCGGGATTGGTGGCGGCCAATACATTTCCGATAATCTTGGGCACAAAGCACAGTCCTATGTTCTGAATCCAGAAGATAAGCGCGTAGGCACTGCCCAAAATCTTGCCGTCGATTACCTTGGGCACGCTCGGCCACAGGGCGGCGGGCACCAACGAGAACGACACGCCCAATACGATGGTGATGAGCAGGGCGAACCAGTAATTGGGGAAGATAGGCAACATGAACGCATAGGAAAGGTGGCAGACAATCATGATCAACGCCCCCAGCATCAGCATGGAAGCCCCCTTGCCCTTATAGTCGATGAACGAGCCTAAGAACGGGGTGAGCACCATAGCCAGAATGGGGAACCAACGGAAAAGGTTGGCCGCTTCCTGCGTGGGAATGGAAAGGGTGGATTCGAGGAAGTTGGTGGCGTAGCGTTGGAACGGGAAGATGGCCGAATAATAGAGCACGCAGAGCAAGGCGATAAGCCAGAACATCTTGCTGCTGAAAATCTTGCCGATGTCGCTGAACCTGAACTGGTCCTCCTCGCAATTGGCATCGGCGCAAGTGCCCATCTGACGGTCGAGCTTGCGGTCCATAATCGAGAACACGATGAAGTTGATGAGACCGATAAGCAACAGCACGGTGCAGAACGCCACGGGAGCCACTACCGAACCGTCGAACTTGGCCGCCAGGAACGGAGAGAGCGAGAGCACGGCGAACACACCCAAACGGGCGATAGCCATTTCCAAGCCCATAGCCAAGGCCATTTCCTTGCCTGCAAACCATTTAGCGATGGCGCGCGAAACGGTGATTCCCGCCATTTCACAACCGCAACCGAACACCATAAAGCCCAGACAGGCCAGTTTGGCGTTGCCGGGCATACTCACCCACCACGAATTGAGCCATTGTTCAAGACCCGTACCGGCAAAGCCGTCGCTCACGGCATAAAACTTGATTCCCGCGCCCACCACCATGAGCGAGGCGGAAAGAATACCCGTGAAGCGCACGCCGCATTTGTCGAGGATAATACCCGCCAAAATCAAGAAACCGCACACATTCAAAATGTATTCGGAGGCGGCATAGGTGCCGAAGACGCCGGGCGTCCACCCGCGTTGCCCTTCGATGAGCGACTGCAGGGGCGACATCACGTCCACGAACATATAGGCGAAAAACATCATCAGTGCAATCAGCACCAAGGCTGTCCACCGTGCCGCAGGATAATCGTTCAGAACTTTTTGGATTTTCTCTGTCATGATTTCTATGATTTATTTATCCGTATTTTCTCCAGTCGCCGGTTTCATATACTTGAGATTCATGGCGTAGGCACCTACCCACAGGGCCGTCCACACGAGGCCGCTCCACGAAAATCCCGTATTGCCGAGCCACATGCCTGCGATAAGCACCAAGCATTGGGCGATAGTGTAGATGTGAAATCCGATACGGTTCATCTTCCACATCATGGCCGCCCCCACCACCGATGCCGCATAGAAGAGGAACATCAGCAAATAGTAGAAGCCCGACACGGCGAGCATCGTTTCAAGTTGGGTTTCGAGGGTAGGCATCATCGAATAATAGCCCTCGAATGCTCCGGATTCGAACATTTCGAGCAAGGTGGGACGCAGGGCCCCGACAAGCGCCATCGAAAGCGCCGAACAAGCGCTTCCGATAAAGGTAAGCACACAAAGCACCGACAAGAATGCGGGGCGTTGCGGTTTCATCGTTTCTTCCATTTCAATCAATTTTAAATTTGCACATTATAAAGACCCAGCAGGTCGGAGGCCTGTGTGGCGAGATCGGTAAGGCCGTTCTGCTCGGCCAGATAACGCACATAGCCCACCACATTCACCGCCTCTTGAATCTCTCCGTTCAAACCTCTTTGGTATTTGTGCGGGAAACCCATGAAATACTCTATACGGCCACCGTAGTTGTTGAAGATGCGCCTCAACACATCCTCGCCCTTGTCGGGAGCGCCGGCATAGAAATAGGCCTGGGCGTAGAGAATGGTGTTGTTGCTGTATTCCAATACCGAATCGGGGAAGAAATACAGCCCCTTGTCCAAAGCCTCTATGGCCTTTTCGTTCTGTCCCTCGCCAATCAAGGCCATGGCCAGCGAAGCATATTGATGACGCGCCTGTTCCGACCACGAGCGGGTTTCGGGATCCAAAGCCGACTTGCCCGTATGGATTTCACCCCAATCAAATTGGTTTACAAGTAAATCGTAGGTCTTCTCCACATTCATGCCGTTGGAACGGTTGTCCAAAACGTTGCGGTTGTTGTTCCTGAAAGGTACGAAACGGAATACCATACCCTCTATCTGTCCTTGTGCCAAAGCGGGCATATAACTGTTGTGCCCGTAGGGACTCACCATATAGAAAGGCCTGTCCTCTATATTATTGGCAAGCAAGTCGAGCAACACCAGATTCGACTTGCTGATGTTGCCTCCGTTGATACTCCACTCGATGGTTTCGGGCGTACGGGCGATTTCGTCCTCGCTATAAAGCCCCGACTGCGCCATCTTGGCCTTGTCGGGCGTGAGCTTGATTTTGCGCGAGGGGAAGAAGGAATACGTTTCGCCCGACTGCGCCTTCACCTTGGTGGCGGGATTGGACGAATTGACGAAGCGGAGCAGGTCTGTCAACTCCACGGACGACGAAATCTGATCGCTCAGCATCACCGCATCGTTCTTGCCTCCCCCGTAGTTTTTGTTGTCGAGGGTGAATCGGAAGGGATCCGATTCGTAGACGCGCGTGTAGAGAGGCTGAATCAGCCACGAACTATTCACCAATATACTGTTTATCAACCGTACGTCGGGACGAATCTTTTCCACATGCTGGCAATACCACATCGGGTAGGTGTCGTTGTCGCCATCGGAAATCAGCACTGCGTTCGGTTCGCAGGAAAGCAGCATATTGCGCCCGAAATCGCGGGCGGAGGTGCGGTGCGAGCGGTCGTGGTCGTCCCAGCCTTGCTGCGCCATGATGCCCGGCACGGCAAAGAGGCAGACCACGGTAAGGGCCGCATAAGTGAGGCCTTTCACCGCATTCGACTTATTCTTGAGCAACCGGCCGAGCCCTTGGGCGATGCCCGCCACGCCCAGACCTATCCAGACGGTGAAGGCATAGAACGAGCCCACCACGGCATAGTCCCTTTCACGGGGCTCGGTGGAGGGTTGGTTCAGGTAGAGCACAATGGCGATACCGGTCATGAAGAACAATAGGAAAACCACGAAGCAATCTTTGGAACGGTAGCGGTATTGGGCAAGCAAACCTATGAGCCCCAATAACAAAGGCAGGAAGAAGAAAGTGTTGCGGGCCGGGTTCTCCTTGAGGAAACGGGGCAGGTTGTCCTGCGGGCCCAAGCGCATCTCGTCGATAAACTTGATGCCGCTTATCCAGTTGCCGTTCACCACATCCACGGTGCCGTCCTCGTTGAAGCCGCGCCCCATGATGTCGTTCTGACGGCCCACGAAATTCCACATGAAATAGCGCCCGTACATCCAACCCAGCTGATATTTCCACAGATAGCGGATATTCTGTCCGAAAGAGGGACGATCCTTGCCTCTGTGTCCGCTCCATATCTGGTTATAGGTGACGCAGGGACGACCTCCGCTCTGCATATCGGAGTGAATGCGGGGAAAGAGACCGCAATGTTCGTCGTCGTAGGTGAGCTTCTGCGAGGAATAGCCGGCGAATTCGTAGCGGTGCGTGCTGTCGTTGCGCTCGTATTGCGGGCTGGAAGGTTCCACATCGGTGAGACGGGCGTTGTAGTATTTTCCGTACACCAAAGGCGTGGAACCGTATTGGTCGCGGTTGAGATACGAAAGCAGGCTGATGGCGTTCTTCACTTCGCCCTGATTCAAGGGCACTTCGGCATTGGCGCGAATCACCAACGTAAAGAAGGTGGAATAGCCGATAAGCAGGAAGCACACGCACAACACGGCCGTATGCAGAATCACACGCTCGTGCTTCTTGGCATAGAGAAGGCCGAACACCAGCAATCCCGCGAACAGAACGAAAAAGAACAAAGTGCCGAGATTGAAAGGCGCGTGCAGGGTATTCACGAAAAAGAGTTCGAAATAGCCCGCCAGTTTCACCGTCCAAGGCACAATGCCCCACAGAATAAAGGCCAGCAGGACGAACGAAAGCAGGAGCGAAAGCCAGAAACGCTTGCCCGTAGGCTTGAACTTGCGGTAGTAAATCACAAACACGATGGCGGGAATCACCAACAGGTTGAGCAAGTGTACGCCGATGGCCAAGCCGATAAGGAACGAGATGAAGATGAGCCAACGGAGGTTGTGCGGTTCGTCGGCCACCACGTCCCATTTCAGGATAGCCCAAAAGGTGACGGCGGTAAAGAAAATCGACATGGCGTAGACCTCCCCCTCCACGGCACTGAACCAAAAGGAGTCGGAGAACGTGAACGCCAAGGCTCCCACGGCGGCCGAACCGAGAATCAACAGGCTCTGCGGCCAGGTTGGCTGCCAGGTTTTGTAGTCGGGGGCGTCTTTGCGCAGGGTGCGACGTCCGCGCGTGTCTTTTTCGGTGGCGAACTCAAAGGAATAGACCAACTTACGCCCGAGCATGGTGATGGACCAAAACAGGAAAAGGATGGTGAAGCTGCTGCACAGAGCCGACATCACGTTCACCATAAAGCCCACTTTCGCCACGTCGCCGAAAGCCAAAGCCCCGAACAGACAGCCCAAGAGCTGGAAGGTGGGTGCTCCGGGGGGGTGTCCCACCATAAGTTTGGTCGCGGTGGAGATATATTCCCCGCAATCCCACCAACTGCCGGCTCTTTCGGCGGTACCCACCAGCACTACGGTGGCAATCGCCCATACCAGCCATCCTGTAAGATTGTTCCAGAATCGATATGTTCGCATAGGATTTTGATTTTCGTAAGAGCGCGAAGTTACAAAAAAAACAGCGTTTGCGAATTGTGAAAATTTAGGGTAAGTTTGCAACGCTAAAGACCATTTGAAAAACCAATAATTTTTATTAATATGAAAAAAGTGCACATTTTCAATGCGGGGCCCTGCAAATTGCCCCAGCCCGCCATTCAGGCCGGCATTGAAGCCTTGAAAGACTTTAAGGGAACTGGAATGTCGGTGATTGAGATTTCCCACCGTACCAAGGAATGGGAATCGATCATGAACGAGACCGTAGCCCTCTGGAAAGAGCTTTACAATATTCCCGAAGGCTATCACGTGCTCTTCCTCGGAGGCGGTGCCAGCACCCAATTCTGCTATGTTCCCTACAACCTGCTCAACAAGAAGGCCGCTTATCTCGACACCGGCGTATGGGCGCACAAAGCCGCCAAGGAAGCCAAGATGTTCGGCGAAGTGGAAATCGTAGCTTCTTCCGAAGCCGATGTCTACAACCATATTCCCAAAGGTTGGAAAATCCCCACCGACGCCGACTATTTCCACATCACCACCAATAACACGATTTACGGTACCGAAATCAAGAAAGACATCGACAGCCCCGTCACCCTCGTGGCCGATATGTCGTCCGACTTCATGAGCCGTCCCGTGGACGTTACCAAATACGGCCTCATCTACGGCGGTGCCCAGAAGAACGTAGGCCCTGCCGGCGTTACCGTGGTTATCGTTCGCGAAGACCTCTTGGGCAAAGTGAACCGTCCCCTGCCCACGATGATCGACTACCGCACCCATATCAAGGGTGAGTCTATGTTCAACACGCCTCCCGTATTCCCCATCTTCATGATGCACGAAACCATGAAGTGGATCAAGGACATGGGCGGTCTGGAAGTAATCCAGAAGCGCAACGAAGAAAAAGCCGCCTTGCTCTACGGCGAAATCGACGCCAACCCCATGTTCAAGGGTACCGTCATCGACAAGGAAGACCGTTCGCTGATGAACGTATGCTTCGTATTGTCCGACGAATACAAGGCCAAGAAACCCGAACTGGAAGCCGAATTCCTCGCCTTCGCCAAAGAACAGGGCATGGCGGGTCTGAAGGGTCACCGTTCGGTAGGTGGTTTCCGCGCTTCCCTCTACAACGCTTGCGAATTGGAAGACGTGAAAGCCTTGGTGGCCTGCATGCAGGAATTCGCCAAGAAGAACGCCTAATCGTTCCGGTTAAGGAAAATAAGAGGGGACATGATAATTGTCCCCTCTTTAGTTATAAAACATTAAAAAACAATAAGAAACATGAAGGTTTTAGTTGCAACCGAAAAACCCTTCGCCAAAGCCGCCATCGACGGAATCCGCTCGATTGTGGAAGGTGCCGGTTTCGAATTGGCCCTTTTGGAGAAGTACACCGACGTAAACGAATTTTATAAGGCTGTGGCCGATGCCGATGCCTTGATTGTCCGCTCGGACAAAGTGACCAAGGAAGTGGTGGAACACGCCAAGAACCTGAAAATTGTGGTTCGCGCCGGCGCCGGTTTCGACAATCTCGACCTGGCCGCTTGCACCGAACACAAGATTGTGGCGATGAACACCCCCGGTCAGAACTCCAACGCCGTGGCCGAACTCGCCGCTTCGATGATGGTGTTTATGTTCCGCAACCAGTTCACCCCCGGCACGGGTGCCGAACTCAAGGGCAAGAAACTGGGTATCCACGCTTACGGAAACGTAGGCCGCAACGTGGCCCGCGTGGCCAAGGGCTTCGGCATGGAAGTGTATGCTTTCGACGCCTTCTGCCCCAAGGAAGCTATCGAAAAGGACGGCGTAAAGGCCGTAGGTTCGGTGGAAGAGCTCTACAGCACCTGTAACGTTGTATCCCTGCACATTCCCGCCACCAAGGAAACCATCGAATCCATCAACTACGATTTGCTGAACCGTATGCCCAAGGGTGCCTTGCTGGTGAACACCGCCCGCAAGGAGGTGATTCACGAAGCCGATATGGTACGTATGCTCAACGACCGTCCCGACTTCAAATACATCACCGACATCCGTCCAGCCAACCACGACGATCTGACGCAGTTCGGCACGCGCTATTTCGCCACCCCCAAGAAAATGGGTGCGGAAACGGCCGAAGCCAACATCAACGCCGGTTTGGCGGCTGCCAACCAGATTGTTGACTTCATCAAGAACGGTGTGACCAAATTCCAGGTGAATAAATAGGAAGCGGCGTTGATGATAACAAAAAAGGCAGCCGAATGGCTGCCTTTTTTGTTTTGGTCGCGAAACCCGATTAGGCTTCCGCGGGAGTTTCGGCGGTTTCCGTTGCAGGAGCTTCTTCCGCAGCAGGAGCTTCCGCAGCCTGTGCGGCAGCGGCTTCTTCGGCCTGCTTGGCAGCGGCGGCGGCACGTTTCTCGGCTACCTTGCCCGCAATGGTTTCGCGTACTTTGGCCTCGGCCTCCATACGGCTCTTGCGGTTGGCTACAGCCTTGTCGGCCTTGTCCTGAGCAATCTTCTGAATTTTGGCTTCCTTATCGGTGAGCCAAGCCTGAAAACGCTTTTCGGCCTCTTCCACCGAGAAAGCGCCTTTGTCCACACCACGAAGCAGGTGGTGTTTCAACATGGCACCTTTCACCGACATCAACGAACGGGCGGTATCGGAGGGTTGGGCGCCCTTGCGCATCCAATCCACCGCCTTGTCTACATCGAGGTTGATGACAGCGGGGTGTTTCATAGGGTCATACGTGCCTATTTTCTCGACAAATTTTCCGTCTCGAGGTGCACGACCGTCCGCTACTACAATGTGGTAGAAAGGAGCTCCTTTCTTACCGAATCTTTGCAGTCTGATTCTTAAAGGCATCTTTTTTAGTTTTTAATGATTAAACCTATCCTTTTTTGCAAAAGGACGGCAAAGGTAATTTTTTTAGGGCAAAAATCAAAAAAATAATGATAATTTTGTGTTTATGAAAGCTATAAAAAACACAGTCCTTCTTTTTTGCCTCGCGGCGGCGCTCTTTGCGCAAGAAGTCCGCGCGAATACGGAGCCTCAAGCCTCCCCCACCTCCATCCGTAACGTCATCGTGATGATTCCCGACGGTTGCAGCACCGAACTGCTGGCCTTGGGGCGTTGGATGAACCACGGGCTTCCCTTGGCGCTCGACAGCCGGATCCGCGGCCTGGTGCGTACGTATTGTTCCGACAGTCCTATCGGCGACTCCGCTCCCACGGGCAGCACCTATGCCACCGGCCACCGCTCCCAGGACGGCTTCATCGCCACCTACCCTGCCCGCAGCATGGACAGCAACGGCATACGCTTCGACATTCCCGACTCGCTTGCCTACCGCCCCATGTTCACGCTTCTGGAAGCCGCCCGTTTGCAGGGAAAGGCCACCGGCATGGTGGTTACCTGCTACTTTCCGCACGCCACGCCCGCCGACTTCCTGGCGCACTCGCCCAACCGCAACCAATACGGGCGCATCGCCAAGCAAATGGTTCACCACCCTTGCGACTTGCTGCTGGGAGGTGGCTCGTATTGGGTGGATTCTTCGTTGAAAGAGGGTTATGACGCACAGAAAGAATTGCAGAACCGGGATATTTCCTACACCAAGAGTTTTGCCGAGGCCCAACAACTCGTGGCGGGAGGCGACTACAAATTATGGGGGCTTTTCTCGCCCAAGGAGATGGACTACGAGATAGACCGAAACCCGCAGGGACAGCCGTCGTTGGAAGAAATGACACGCCTGGCGATCGAGGCCCTTTCGCAACAGGAAAACGGTTTCTTCCTGATGGTGGAGGGCAGCAAGGTGGATTGGGGCGCACACAACAACGACCTGCCGGCCGCCGTGTTCGATTTTCTGGCGTTTGACCGTGCCGTAGGTGTTGTCATGGATTTTGCCGAAAAAGACGGACAGACGTTGGTGGTGGTGATGCCCGACCATCAGACCGGAGGATTGAGCCTCGGCAACCGCCGCCTCAATTCGGGCTACGCACGCACAAGTGCACAAGAACTGTTCGAACCCTTACGCCGCTGCAAGGCTTCGTATGAGAAAACGGTAAAGGAACTTTTTGCCGCGCCCTCCGAAAAACCGCTGGCCGAACGCCTGCAACAAAGCGTCAAGGCGAATTTCGGCATCGACAGCATCGGGCAGAAAGATATGGAGAAACTCTGCGCCGTCATGCAGGAGAACCAAGCCGGAAGAAAGAGCGTTCGGGCCTTGAGCGATGTACTCAACCGCTATTTTTATATGGGATGGACCACTTTCGGACATAACGGCGGGGATGTGTTCTTCGCCACCTATCATCCCGACGGAGAAGAATTGAAGAGAATCATCGACAACGAGGAAATAGCGCCTTATATCTGCCGCCAGGCAGGATTGCCCGATTTGGACACACTCTCGCAGATTTACTATGCGCCCATCGCGAGCGTCTTTCCGAACGCCGCCTATAAAGCCGTTTATAAAAACGACAAACACAACGAATCGGAAGATCCGCTCTATGTCGAAATCTCGATAAGTAAAGGAAAGACGTTAAAGATCTATCCGAACACCGACCGCGCCGAGCTGAACAAAAAGAAAATCACGCTGCCGGGCATCTGCATCTATAACGGCAAGGGGCTTTACCTGCCCGCTATATTCTGATCCGTCCCAACGCACCCCACCAGCGGGCGGGAATCTCGTTGCGCAGGGCGGTTTGATAATCGCTGTATCCGCAGGGCAGGAAGCAATGCCGTCCGTATTGTTTCTTCTGATCTTCGGTGCAGGGCAAGGCCATCCACCAACGGTCGGTTTGCTTGCATTTGTAGAAGACCAGTTCGCGCCCCGTGTTTTCCAAGGGCACGATATACTCTTTGAATTCCACGTTCTCTCCGGTGAGGGGATGATCGTCCATGCGATATTGCATGGCATCCAAGAAGCACCATATCATCTGCGAAGCAAGTTCCGCACTCTGCCCCTCGCGGTCCAGCATGGGGTAGTATTCAAAAACACCCGCCACCTGAAGGTTGCGGCTCATGCCCGCATAGCGGAATATCTGACAGGCCTGCTCCGCATTCAGTCCCGTGGGACGCGCCCACGGATTGGCGGGACTTTCGCTCCGCTTCACGGCGCACAGGTCGAAACTGAGACAATCGGCACCGCGCACATAGGGTTCGGTTTCCTGAATATCGTCGCGGATGGCACCCAAACGGCACGAATCGAAATTGAGCTTGCTCATCAGACTGCGGGCCTCCGGGTCCACCAGATAGGTTTGATAGCCTATGTTGATATAATTGAAGAGATAGTTGTCGGGCTCCACCGCAATGCGCGACATAAAGGTGTTGTGCGTGAGGGGCGCGGTTTGCGGATTTTCGTCGGCCGTCATGTTCTCGGCTATGTTCAGACGGGCGTCCACCGACAGGAAGTTGGCCATCCGACGCAGACGCGCGTAGGCACGATACACACCGTAGGTAAGGTCCTGACTTCCGCCCAAAAGCAAAACCACCGTATCTTTCGGCAAGAAGTAACTTATCACCTCATCAAGGGCATAGTAGGTGTCTTCCAAGTTCTTACCGCAACGGAAATTGCCCAAATCCACCACCTTCCCCATGCCTTGCGGAGGATAGAGGTTGTAGAGATCCTTGCGGATGTTGTCGGCACCGTTGCACACATATTCGCGCGATTCCTGCACGCCCCGGCTCTCGCTCAAGCCTATGAGCACCACATCGGCTCCCTCCGCCGAGGGGAAATGCTCCCGGACCGTATATTTTTCCACCACTCTTCCCAAACGCAAGGTCCGGTCGCGATAGAACGAATCCGTTTCCAAAAACGGACAAGGGTCGAAATACACGCTCAAATCCAACTCTCTCATGGTTGTGTCCTTCTTTTTCGGACAAAAATACGGCGGGGCGGTTTTAAAAAACCGCCCCGCCGTATCAAAGCATTCACAATGCAAGGTTAATTACCAGCGAATCAATTTACCGCGTTTGCGTCCTCCGTCCGTGGTCCTGATTTCGTAGAAATAGCAACCCGGCGACAAGGCCGACAGCTGAATGTGAGCTATCCGAACCCCTTGGTCGGAGATTTTTCTATACAGAAGATGCTGCCCCGTGAGCGCATAGAGGCGTATGCTCGACAGATTCTCCTCGTTCGACTCGATATGCAGAATACCCTCGGAGCCGAGCGGATTGGGATAAACCTTGATATATCTTCCGAGGCTATCGTTCACGGGAGGATCCTCGCGGGATGTATCCATAATCGGGGCCGGAGCATTTACCGATGCGGTGAATATTTCGGTATGCGTGACCCAATAGCCGTATTCGGGTTGAGCGCTCACCTGCACGAAATCGGCATTGTTCCATTTCAGGAACGTGACGCTGTCGTAGAGGTAGATGCCTATCTGCGCCGTATCGCCCCAATAATAGGAGCCACCGCCATAAGCCACCCCGCCGCGTTCGGGATACACCGAGGTCACCACATTATAACGTTTGGGCGTGAACACCGCCACGTAAACGGCATCTTCCTTCACTTCCGTCTTCAGCATGGCTTCCGTGCTCACTTCCTTGCCGTTCAAAGTCCATGCATGGAAAACATGGTTGGCGTCGGGCTTGGCTTCGAACGAAACCGTCGAACCGTAATCGAACGTACCGCCCACGGTNACCGTGCCGGTTCCGAGCGGAGACACAACCGTTTCGATGTGGTACTTCAAAGGTTCGAACACCGCCGTAAACGCCATATCTTCCGTTGCCTGCACGCCCAGAAGCGGCAACAAGGCCCGCTGTCCGCCGATTTCCTGCGACTCGCTCTGCCAACGGGCAAAACGATAACCCAAGTCGGGCTCGGCTGTCAGAAGCACCGTAGAACCCTGCACCGCCTTGCCGCCGCCCGAAACCGTACCTCCTTCGGTGGCATCGGCCTCGATATTCCATACCGCAGGCATGAAACGGGCATAGACCGTCTGGCTTCCTTCAACCGTCAACGTATAGGGATTCTGCTTGCTCAACGGATTTCCCATCAAATCATACCACGCCTCGAATTCATATTTTCCGGAAGACACGGCTTCCAGCACCGCCGCACTGCCCTTCAGATAATCGCCCCCGCCGGAAACGCGGCCGCCGATTTCGGCATATACCGTAAGGTGCACCGTATCCTGCGAGAAACAGGCCGTAAGCGTGGTATCTCCGCCTATCGTGAACGTGTATTCGGGGCTGTCGGAAATCCATCCGTCGGCGGTTTTCCATCCTTTGAACGCATAGTTACCGTAAACGGCCTTGACGGTGACGTTTTCTCCATAGCCATACATACCGCCGCCCGACACGCTGCCGAATGCGGAAGGTTCGGCCTGTACCTTCACCTGATAGAGTTTCGGTTCAAAAACGGCTTCGATATACATATCTTCATTCACCTCGATTTCCAAAACAGGCTCCTCGCCCAAGGTGATGCCACCCTGTCCTGAAGCGTCTTTCTTTACCCAAGATGAGAAATTGTAGTTTTCGGCAGGATACGCATACAACATTACTTTGGATCCATGCACCACCTGAGCATACCTAAGATGCCAATTATGGCCATGACCTTCGCCCTGTGCCAGATCCATTTCTAAGAATCCAGCTTGGAGTATATTGGCATGCAGCCTAACATCCCAGTGTTTCAGCTTGAATTTGGCCTCGAATGAGGTGTCTTGCGTAACGAATACCGAAAGGACGGACGAATGCGACACCGCCGTATTCGTGTCCGAAGTCAATACCCAACGGTCGAATTCGTAGCCGTCGTTGGGAACGGCCTTCACCGTNACCATGCTGCCGTANGAAGGACGGTTGTTGTAGNCNTCCACATANCCNTNCCGCAAATCTTCGGANTCGGCCCTGAACCTTTTGGTTTCCGGAACNAAATCGGCATANNCCANCGTATCGCNNCNTATGGNNAANGTNTATTCCGCCGAACGCGACANNCNNTTGCCCCAAGCGTCGCGCCATTGGGAGAAAGCATAGTTCGGTTCNGGNNTCGCCTTCANGNNNACCGNNGNTCCATAGCCGANTTGGGNGAANGNGNCGCNNGNCTGCACCCNNCCNTGNTCCGTATTGGAAGANAACACCTGCAAGGTGTAGGGNGTCGGTTCAAAATACACGCGCACCTGATAATCCCTGTCCATNCGGATNCCNGCAAAANTCTCGCGCAAGGTGTCGTATTGGCCGTCTTCGCGTTCCCACAACAGATACTTCAAGGCAAAACCATCGGCGGGNANCATCTGCAGAATGGCTTCGGAGAGATAGGNATAACGGCCCGTGCCNCGCACACTGCCCGAACCTTCGGGCAGCACGGCCGCCGAAAGCGAGAATTTATCTAAAGAGAACANGGCCGCCAAGCGTTCCTCTCCGCGCACGGCAAAGACATAGGGATTGTCTTNCGACAGGCATTGCNGCCGCAGTGTATCGTCGGCCCGATACCAACCTGCAAAAACATAACCGTANGCCGGTTNGGCTTCCAGCGTGGCATTCTTGCCGTATTCATAGAGGCCTGCGCCACGCACGCCGCCATGTTCCCTGCCACCCCAGGTTTCCACTTCCACCTGCAGGNAGTCGGGAACGAAAACGGCCTGCACCGAAATATCCTCGAGCGATTGCAGTTGCAGACGGGAGGATTTCTCCGCCATGATGTTGCCCTCGGCATCTTTCCAATAGCCGAAAGCATAACCCTTGGCGGGCCTTGCCTCCAGTTCCATCCACAGTTCGTGGCGGTAGTTGCCTTGNTTGAGCACCTCGCCGCACGAAGCCTGCGGGGCCACCGTGGCCGATATGTGATGCGAATTGGGATTGAAATAGGCCACGATAAGGGTTTCTCCGTTCACCACACAAGTGGTCTGCATGCTGCGCGAATAGAGCGAGTCTCGGGTTTTGCCGTCTTTGGTGTAGAACATGCGCCATTGGGTAAACGCATAGCCCTCCTTGACGGGATTGGCCTCCAGATACAAGGTATCGCCGTAATAGACCTCCCGGATGTGCATGGTTCCGAAAGAACCTTCGCCGATACGCACCTGCCCTATCGGGGAAGAACCCTCGGTCATCAAGGTGAAGGTGTAGCGCAACGGCGCAAAACGGGCATAGACCGTGGTGTCGGTCTTTACCTGCAGGTTCAGGCGGCTGTCCTTGGAGCCGGCGTTCTGCCGGGCGTCTTCCCATTGCACAAAGCGGTATCCATAGGCCGGTTCCGCCGTCAACAGGGCATACGAACCCGAAGCATACAGGCCTTGCCCCTGCACCTTGCCGGCCTGGGCGGGCACGCTCACGGCCTGAATGTTCCTGCGGCGTTCGCTGAATACGGCAATCCGCGCCATATCCTGCAATACTTCCACCTTGCAGGGATTTTCTTCCGAAACCTTGTCGATATTCAGACCGCGCCTCACGCCCCAATAGAGAAATTCATAACCGGCCTTGGCCTCGGCTTGCAGAACGGCGGTATCGAAATGGGAGTACACGCCCGCACCGCTTACCGTTCCGTATGCTTCCGGCTGCGCCGAAAGGCTTACTTCATGCTTCTTCAGCGAGAACAGCGCCCTGTACCGCCTATCCCTGCCCTCTTCGATCGAAAACACCAAAGGATTCTGCCGCACGGTATCCGAAAATCCGTGGTCGATGCGGACCCAGGCCACAAAATCGTAGTGGTCGAGCGGTCTGGCACGAAGCGTTACATGGGAACGGAACGGATAGACGCCCGCGCCCTCCAGCGTTCCGGCCCCTGCGGGAACGGATTCCAATGCAATATTGTATTCTTCGACGGCAAACCAGGCGGTATAGGACAAGTCTTCCGTCAAGCGGCCTTCTTCCAGCACCGTAAACGGATTGTCTTCATATTCCCGTCCGTCCTTATCCGATTTCCAGTACAGGAACTCGTAGCCTCGGTTGGGCTCGGCCTGCAGGATAATCGTGGTATTGCCGTTGGCTGCGGAATAACGGCCGCCGCCCGAAAGGATACCGGCATCCACGATATTGGACGACACCGAAACCGTATGGTATTCCTGCGTAAAGACCGCCGTAAGGACACGCCGTTTCTGCGCCGTGAACGTATAGACAGGGTCCTTGCTCACCGTATCCCGGCCTTCCATCCACGCCACGAACCGGCAATAGGGCTTAGGCGTGGCGGTTACCCGCACAGTGCTTTCGGATTCATACAGACCGCTTCCGCTCACGCTTCCCAAATCGGATTGCTGCGTGGAAACCGCAATGCTCACCTTTTCGCGCTCGAACTTGGCGGTAATCCGCATATCCTGCACGATATTGAACTGATAGTTCTCGTTTTGCGAAAGCAACACGCCCTCCGAATAATANCCGTCGAATGCATANCCCTCATCGGGAGANGCNTCCAANNGTACCCGCGCGTTATGGNNGAANGTATATTTTCCCGATNGGGTGCCCACCGTTCCGTTNCCTTCCACAAGCAGTTCCAGACGGTAGGTATTGATGGCGAAATAGGCTTTCAAGGTTCGGTCGCGGTCTGNCGTAAAACGNTAGGTAGCACCTGCACCGGCCACCGTTTCTCCGTTTTCTTCCCAANGGTCNAAATGATAGCCCGTAAANGGAANCGCCGTNACCACNGCCTCNCCNCCTTCCTNATANGCNCCGCTNCCCGTCACCGANCCNTNNTCGNNNTNGGCGCTCTNNGCGGAAATCGTATAACCNCGCATCAGCACGATGTCTTCGGTGCAAGGCTCGCTCAACACGTTGCGGTCCACGCCGCGCAAACGNACCTTGTAGTGTTCGCCCAAAGGTGTGGTGGCGGGAATGGTGGCCGTCAGCACGCCACTTTCCTCGGTTTCCATGCTGCCGATAACCACCGGATTGGAAAAATTGCCNTCGGCATCCGAAAGTTCGGCCACCACGCGGCTTTTCTGTGCCGAATTGGCATTGAGCGCAAGCGTTCCCTTCACGGTAAACGGAATGCTGACCGTGGGTGCGCCGTTACGCATATTGAAACTCGTAACGGGAAGTTTGTTGAGGCTTATCGTAGGATTATAGACAAACAGGATATCGTCCACCCAAAGTTGCGCCGCACCGCCGCCGGGCGTTTTNTTGGTNGTNATGGAAACCAANATATAACGGGCATCCNNGCTNCCGCANCCGCTNCGGTCGAACGGCACGCTGTAACGNANCCAGCCNCCGTCTTGCTTGGTGGGATTGGCCAAGGCGATGGCCACGGCCTGGTTCATATTCGTTCCGGGGTCTATCGTAGCATTGTCGTTATGNANAATCGCCTTTACCTGCCCTTGGTCGGAGGCACTGTTCGGCGCATATTTGGCCCATACCACCATGGAATCCGGCACTACCGTAAACGGGAAATTAAAGCCTTCCGCAGCACGGTCGGTAAAGTTATAGTTGCTGGCATCGGTGGCCGTAGNGCTTCCCATATTGATACGCCCGGTGGTAACATTNCCGTTGGCATTGATGCCGANTATACTGGTAGAATAAACCCGCATGCCATACATGCCCGCCGTACCCGGTCTTCTTTCGGTGGTTCTTTCCAAACGTTGATCCTTGCCCTGNTCCACGATACCGCCTGCGGTCTTGGCGGTCATAAACGAATTCCAACCCACCGGTTCCACGATCTTTGAATCCAGGTTGTCGTAGTCTTCGAAACCCCGGTTCACCAACTGCTGGGTTCCGTTGATCGACTGCGCCGAAACTTCCGGCAGCACGCAAAAAAGACCGAGGACCGACAGAAACAGTCCGAATAACTTACCCAAAGATATGTGTGTGTTCATCGTTCTCTCTCCTATTACTTAGCAATGCTACGGGTTCTGGCATCGAGATTCATCGAGTGCGAAACCGTAAGGGTATCTTCGGTTTGAACCGATATCGGCGTATCCGAGCCTTCTTCGAACCAACCCAAAAATTCGTAGCCCGCCCGAACCGTAACTTTCAACTTGACGCTTTCGCCCTTGTGGAACGAACCCGAACCGCTCAACGCGCTCAGGCCTTCGGGCGTGGAACTGCGCAACTTGACAAAATAGGTATCGGGCATAAAATGCGCCACCGTGCGCGAAGCGGTTTCCCTATTCACCTCCATCTGTGCCTGCGTGCCGACAACGCTGTCGCCCACGCTCCAGTAGGCAAAATGGAAATCTTCTTTCGGCGTAGCCTGCAAGTTCACCGTGACCGAATTTTCAGATTCTTCCACCACCGCAATTTCGCCACCTTCCGCCCTGTTCAGGATAGGTTCGGCAGGGGTAATGTCCTTTTCGAAAACGGCGGTCAAGGCCAAATCCGTAAGGGTGGCCCATACCAGCGTATCTTTTTCGGAGAACAGAACCTCTCCGCAATACCATGCCCGGAGACGGTAGCCGTCTGTCGGCGTGGCCATCAGCAAGACGGCGGTATCAAAACCATACTCGCCGCTTCCCGCCACTTCGCCTTCACCCTCGGCTTGCAGGTCTATGCGGTAGCGCACCGCTTGCCATTCGGCATACAAGGCCGTATCGTGCGTGCGCGGCAACACAAAATCCGGTTCTTGCGAAACCGTTTCGCCCGCCTCGTTCTTCCAAGCTGCAAAGCGGTATCCGGCCGGCGTGCCGCCCGTCCAGATATTCACCTGACTTCCGTTCACATAGCCACCGGAGCCGAACACTTCCACGTCTTCAAGCCTCGAGGCCAAACGCACTTGGAAGGTATCGGGTTCAA
>JAAVBQ010000010.1 GCA_014803485.1 bacterium
GGGCTTATATTACCCAAAGAAATCGCCGTTTCCACCAACAGCCCGATATCTCCGATTTCTTCCGCCAGATGATAGGCATCCAAGGCATAGCGGAACGCCACCGTAAAGTTGCCGGAAGATAATTCGGTCAAGGCCTTGGCATAATTGAGCAGGAGACGGTTGCCGGCATCCCGCATCATTTCCGAATCAAGAAGCAAGGAATCGATACAGGTGGAGAATCGGCCGCACCCGTTGTTTTGCGAATATTCGGCCAAGGCATCCAGATAGACACATTGCGCCAAAAGATACGTATTGCCGGTGGCCTGGGCACGGGAATAGAGTTCTCGGATCGCCCTTTCGGTTTGCTGCCCGTGGCTAAAATAATTCCGCTGCACAAAAGCCACCAACGTGTCGGATGGAATACGGGTGTAGTCGGTAGCGGCCTCACACAGCGAAACAAAAAAAACGGCAAGAATTATAATCTTTTTCATTTCTGTTTCGTTGGAACAAAGGTAAGGAATGAATCAGAATGCGGGGAGGAGGGGTTGGTTTTGTTGCAAGTGTCTCTCGCACAGAAATAAATCGTGGCGGATGGTTTTCCAATCGGAAAGGGTGAGGTCGGAAAGGGAATGTAGGTTTCGGTCTTTCCAGCGGGTTCCTATGAAATTGTCGCACAACTCGCTGAGATTCTCCCAATCGCTTTCGGGGTTCTGCGCATAGGAGGATTTGAGGAATTGCAGGCTGCGCAGGGCGTCGAATTTCTCGGTGCAGGCACGGATGAATTGCTGCGGGCGGCCTCCGGCGTTGGCACGCATCTTTTTCCACCAATCCTTTCCGAAAGCCTCTTCCCAAAAATCCAAGGCGGGNTCGGGCGTGCCNCTCTCGAAAAGACGGGGNAAGGCCGCGTAGGCGTCCCGCATTTTTTCGAATAGGGAGAGCGGGTAGAAAGGATAGGATACCCAATTATTTTNCAATCCTTTGTTAAGGGCAGGCCCCGTGCCGAAAAACACGCGCGTGGAGAGGCGGCAGGAGGGGTGGCTNACGCTCTCGCTGTGGCGGAGCAACGCGCCCGTCTTGCGCAGTTTCTGCAAGAAATAAAAGTCTTCGCCGCTTTTGAAGGGCGAGATACCNCCNATTCTGCGGTAGGCCGTGAGCGTGCAGGCCATAGACGAGCCTACCGCCGTNAACGCGTAGGGGTGGTGGGTGCGCATCATCTGCAAAGCNTAGGCNCGCATATAGCATTCGTAGTGCAGGAGCGCCACCGCNTGNTTTTCGGGCAAGTCGTCGGGAAGGGGGTGATAATAGGGGTTGGCGATGGCCACCGCTTGCGGGTGGGCTTCGAATTGCCGTTGCAGGTCTTGCAGATAGGAATCGGGATAGAGGGTGTCGGCATCCATGCAGACCAAGAGGGGCGCGGCGGTTTCGGCAAGCCTGGGCGCGGCGGTTTCGGCAAGTTGGGCGGCAACATCCAANGCCGTGCGCCGCGCCCAACCCACGCCTATATGCTTTTCATCCCACGCCTTCCCCNGGCTGAAACAGTCTATCAACACCACTTCAAACCCGAATTTTCCTTGTTTTTGAAGTTCCGCAACCNGCTCAAAAACAGTCTTGTTGCACGCGCAGATGCGCAGGTGGCCGGCNTCGCCGTCGTGATAGTAGGCCTCGGGCTGGTTGACGCACACCACCACCGCGCGGGGCTTCAACGTCTGTNNGTTGAGCGCGAGCAGGTTATCGGCCAAACCCGGCTCGTCCATCGCGGGAATGGCTATGAATATGTCGGTTAAGGAAGAGGACATATTTATTTGGAAAGGGGTTGCAGNCAGGCGGTGAGGCGGATGTAGTCGTTCACCGAGAGTTGTTCGGCGCGTTTGTCCATATATTCGGCGGGCGGGTCCACCAGCATGCAGTTCTGTTCCTGTTCTATGTTCTTGAGAGCATTGCGCAGGGTCTTGCGGCGTTGGTTGAAGGCTTTTTTCACCAAGGCGGTGAAAAGTNTTTCATNGCATTCTAACTGCTTGGTTTTATTGCGTGTGAGGCGAATCACACAGGAGCGTACCTGCGGGGGAGGGTTGAATTCGCAGGCNTCCACGGTAAAGAGGTATTCGGTATCGTAGAAGGCTTGCAGAAGCACGCTCAGAATGCCGTAGGCCTTGCTTCCGGGCGCGGCGCACACCCTCTCCCCCACTTCNTTCTGAAACATACCTTCGGCAAGGGGGATGCGGTCTCGGTTTTCGAGCACGCGGAAGAGNATTTGCGTGGAGATATTGTAGGGGAAATTTCCGGTAAGCACAAAGTTCTGTCCGTCAAAAAGTTCTTTCAAATCCATTTTGAGGAAGTCGGCGGGAAGCAGTTGTCCGTTGCAGGTATGGTCGGNNTATTCGCGGGTGAGATAAATCACCGATTCGGCATCCACCTCCACCATTTTNACGTTCAGNGAGGGGTCNTCCCAAAGACAGCGGCTCAACACGCCCATGCCGGGGCCTATTTCGAGCACATTNNTNGGGGCGGCGTTTTCGGCAGGAAAGTCGGAGGCGTCGCGGCGCAGGCTGCACGCGGCAAGGCGGTCGAGGGTGCCGTCGGGCATCAGGGCGGGAACATAGGAGGCGTGCACNCAACGGGCTATGACGCGGGCAATCTCCTCGCTTTTCAAAAAATGTTGCCCAAAGCTTTTCTTGGCTCTTACCGAGGAANGATTATGGTTTTTCATTATATTAATATAACATATCGTATTCCCGAAGCTGGCGGTAGCGGAGGCGGGCCAAGGGAGCGAGCGCGGAAGCGGGAAAATCGGTAAAGATACGCTGGTAGAGCCGCATCGCCTCCCATCTGTCGGTGGTCTTCTGCACTTCAGAACGCACACCCCATACCGGTGCACCGAGAGGCGGGAAATCGGCCGGCTTCAGGAACTCCGTTTCGGGATCTATCGCTTTCCCCGCCCGCAACTGCAACAATCCCCCCGCCATAAACAAAGCATCGTCGGCCAAAAGGTCGTCGCCATAGTCGGTGTAAATCCGCTCCAGACAACGCAAGGCTTCTTCAATCGAATCCATTTTGATGAAAATCNGCGCCTTGCGCATATACACATCATCGAACAAAGCCCCCTCCAACGGCATCTCCAGAACCTCGTCGAGCAAGGCCAAAGNCGGCGCATACAGACGGCGCAGAAAGAGCAAATCGGCCCGTGCCACCCGCGTCAAACCCTCGTAGGTGCTGTCGGGATTGCGGTTTTCCTTAATCATCAACGAAAGTTCCATGGCATCGTTGGCAATGAGCTTGGAAGTGGCCGCACGCAACACGTCGAGCTGGCTTTCCGCCCATTCGAATTCACCTATATAATAAGACAGGCGGGCGTTCTGCAATTTGGCGTAGAAGCCCTCCGCGTCTTGCTTNAAGTCTTTTTCCACTTGGCTGTAGAGCAAGGTGGCATCCCATACCTTATTGTAGTAGAGAAGGATATCGGCAAGGTCCGTTTTNATGCGCGCTTTTTGAAGGGGGTTGAACGTGCGCGAANNNAGAGCCTGTTGCAAAATCATCTGCGCACTGTCNGGCTGATGCGTNTAGTAGGCGTAGATACGCGCCAGATTGCGGTGCATTTCGGGACGCGCCTCACTGCCCAATTCNGCCAGAAGGCGTTTGTATTCTTGTTTTATCCGATTGATTTGAAGCGAGTCGCGTATGAGGCCGTTTTCCACGCGGTGAAAGTAGAGTTGAAGCAGGTCGATACGGCTGTTTCGCACCAGGGCCGGGTTGAGCCCGCCCTGCGGTTTGCTGCCCTGTGCGATAAATTCTTCGTATTGCTCCTGCGCCAAATCATACTCGCCTCCCGATGCCAGACGGGCGATGGTCTGATACCATTTGCGCCCCTGGTCGCCGAAGCGCAACACATAGGAGCGGGCCTGACGCACCGCCGCCTCGTATTCTCCGTTCTGCANAAGCGTCCACACNAAGAGGTCCTGCACCACGGGCTCGTCGGGGTCGGTCTGGGCCTTCTTGCCCACCCACGCAAGNATTTCGCGTTTTATTTTGAGGGGATTACGGGCGCCCTCGCCCGCCAATAACGANTGCAGGCGCGCATACACCTCTTCTTCGTGTCCGCTCTCGGCCTGCATCCACGCCACATATTCGCCGAGCATTTCATCGTAGCGCCCGTCCAGCCGGTAGAGGTTGGCCAAGGCCGAAGCATAGGCGGGCGCGGGCGCCCGTTTGCGTCCCTGCTTATACACCTCGATGGCGGGTGCATACAGACGGGTTTTCTCCACGATGCTTTCCGCCAACTCCTCCACCGAAAGTCCCGCTTGCGAAAAATCGGTTTTCTGTACAATCTCCTGCAACACGACTTCCGCCTTATTCTTTTGATTCTGCAAAAGATAGTTTTTGGCAAGATCCACCTTCACCAACACCGGAAGCGCACTTACCTTCATCTGTCGGCGAATGAGTTTCTCGGCCTTGTCGAATTGGGAAAGCGTTTGCAGACAGCTCAGATAACCTTGATACACAAAAATCTGCGGATCTTCCTTATAGAGCTCTTCGTAGAGGGCGAGCGCTTTTTCGGTCTGTCCTCCCGCAGCATAACGCTCCGCAAGTTGCAGACGGTTCGCCTCCTGCGCGTGCAGGCACGCAGGCGCTGCCCCTATCGCGCCCCCCAGAACAAGGGCGAAAAACATCACCCACTTTCTCCACAAAGGCGCAACAATACGCATAGTTATCAATCAATTAATCAATTCTGTCGAATCCCGTAAATTCCTGCAGGGCCTTGGGAATGCGAATGCCCTTCTCGTCCTGATGATTTTCCAGCAGGGCGGCCACCACACGGGGCAGCGCCAACGCGCTCCCGTTGAGCGTGTGCAGGAGGCGCGTCTTGCCTTCGGCATCTTTGTAGCGCAGGTGCAGACGGTTGGCCTGATAGGTTTCGAAATTCGACACCGAGCTCACCTCCAGCCAGCGTTTCTGCGCGGCGCTATACACCTCGAAATCGAAGGTGAGCGCAGACGTGAAGCTGATGTCGCCCCCGCACAGCCGCAGCACGCGGTAGGTGAGCTCGAGTTCTTCGAGAAGATGCCCCACATGGGCGCACATTTCGTCCAACACCTTATAGGAATCCTCGGGTTTCTCCACACGCACAATCTCCACCTTGTCAAATTGATGCAGACGGTTCAGGCCGCGCACGTCCTTGCCGTAGGAACCGGCCTCGCGACGGAAACAGGCCGAATAGGCGCAGTTCTTTACGGGCAGATCCTTTTCCTGCAGGATGCAGTCGCGGTAGAGGTTGGTGACGGGCACTTCGGCGGTGGGAATCATATAGAAATTGTCCAGACCAATATGATACATCTGCGCGTCCTTGTCGGGAAGCTGGCCGGTGCCGTAGCCCGAAGCCTCGTTCACCATCAAGGGCGGTTCTATCTCCACATAACCGGCTTTGTTGGCGCGGTCGAGGAAAAAGTTTATCAATGCCCGTTGCAGGCGCGCACCCTTGCCTTTGTAAACCGGGAAACCCGCACCGGTAATCTTGTTGCCGAGTTCAAAATCGATGATGTTGTATTTGGCGGCCAATTCCCAGTGGGGAAGCGCGTTTTCGGGCAAAGAATCGAGTTCGCCCACCTGACGTTCCACCACGTTGTCGGCGGCGTCCTTGCCTTCGGGAACCGAAGCGTGGGGCGTATTCGGGATGCTATATAAGAGGCTTTGTATCTGCTGTTCGAGTTCGCCCGCCTTGGCCGAAAGTTCCTTGTTCTTCTCTTTCGAGAGCGCGGTTTTCTCCTTGAGTGCGTCGGCTTCCTGCTTCTTGCCTTGTTTGTAAAGGTCGCCTATTTCTTTCGAGATTTTATTCGATTCCTGCAAAAGTGCCTCCAGTTCCTGTTGGGTGCGGCGACGTTCGGCATCCAAAGCCAGGATTTTGTCGATGTTTTCCTGAGCGGCGGCGTAATGTTTTTTCTGAAGTGCGCGAACCACCTCGGCGGCATTCTCGCGGATAACTTGCAACTGCAACATAGCAATCTGATTTTTACAATGCGAAGGTAAGGATTTTCACCGATACGGTGCGGCTCTCAATCCTTATCCGTATGTCCTGTGTCGTAGCCGAAACGCCGCAAGAGCTGGTCGTCGTTCCGCCAATTCTTCAACACCTTTACCCGCAGGTTCAGGAAAATAGGCTTGCCAAGAAACTTCTCGAACTCCTTACGCGCATCGGTGCCCACTCGTTTGAGCGCACTGCCGCCCTTGCCTATCAGAATGCCTTTCTGCGAATCCTTCTCCACATAAATCACGGCCTCGATACGGTCGAGTTTCGCCATTTCCTTATAGCTTTCTATCTCCACCTGCACCGAATAGGGAATTTCCTGCTTGTATTGCAACATAATGTGCTTGCGGATGGTTTCGGAGGCAAAGAAACGGAGGTTGCGGTCGGAAAGTTCGTCCTTGGGGAAATAGGCGGGGTTGTCGGGCAACTTCTCGAGAATCATCTCCAAAAGACGGTCGGTCTGAAACTTGTGCAGCGCCGAAATCGGCAGGATCTCGGCCTGTGGGATTTTTTCCTGCCAATAGGCAATCTTTTTCATCGCCTCTTCCTGTGTAACCGTATCAACTTTGTTGATTAAAAGTATGATAGGTTGCTTGAGGTTTTGTATCCGTTCGATGATGCCGGGGTTCTTGAAATCTTCGCCCACATCGGTAATCAAAACAAAGACATCGGCTTCGTCGAGACTGTTTTCGATACTCTTGAGCATGGACTCCTGCAACTTGTAGTGCGGGTTGAGGATGCCGGGGGTATCGGAAAACACAATCTGATAGTCTTCGCCGTTGAGAATGCCGAGGACTTTTTCGCGCGTGGTCTGCGCCTTGGGCGAGGTGATGGAGAGCTCTTCCCCCAACAGCGCGTTCATCAAGGTGGATTTGCCCGCGTTCGGATTGCCGATGATGCTCACGAATCCCGAACGATGACTTTTCTTCTGCTTTTTTTCCATGCCCAAATTTACAACAATTACAACTTCCCGAAGAAGTTATAAAAAAAAGCAATATTTTGAACAGAAAATATAATTTTTCTTTATTATCTATACGAAATTTTACTATTTTTGCATCAAATAAACTGATACAATGAAGAAGAACCCTCTTTATCAATTTGAAAACATACCCGTTGATTCTGTTGTCTTGGAAAGCCTGTGGCCTTACCACCGCGCCCCCAAAAGCAAGGTTCTTTCCTTGCAGAAAAAGGGGGAGTTGATTCGGCTCAAAAAAGGTTTATATGTGGTTTCGCCCGACGAAACCGACAAGGGATTGAGCCTCGGCTTAATCGCCAACCACCTGTACGGGCCCTCCTATGTTTCGCGCCAATGGGCGCTCCGTTACTACGGGCTCATTCCCGAACATGTGTATTTGGTTAGATCCATGACAATCAAGCACTCCAGAGAGTTTAGAACCCCGCTTGGCAATTTCGAGTACCGGAATTGTAGCGAGGATTGGTTTTCCATCGGAATCCGCCAAGAACAAGAAAACGGGGTGAACTTTCTTATAGCCTCTCCCGAAAAAGCCTTGTGCGACACCATTGTATGCACATCGGGACTTAATCTCCGCTACAAGAAGGAAATTTTGACTTATCTAGAAGAAGATATCCGTTTTTATATGGAAGATTTCGTGCAGATGAATCCGGATATTTTCGATGCCTGCGCCCGTTTGGGAAGAAAGGCCAAAATGTTGTCAACCATAGCAAACATCATACGTCATGAACGATAATATTTTCGAACAGATGCTCTCCGCCTATCCGCTTTCCAACCCTATACAGAGGTCCAATGCGGAATATGAAGTGAGCCAAAAAATCATCCTGGCCGGCTTGTACCGGGCCGGTTTCTTCAACAAAGCCGCCTTTTATGGAGGCACCTGTCTGCGAATTTTCCATAATCTGAACCGCTTTTCCGAAGATTTGGACTTTTCGTTGCTGAAAGCCGATACCGATTTCAATATCGAGAACTACTTTCCCTCCATTATAGAGGAATTTAAATTGTTGGGCAGAGAAATCGTCATCACCAAACAAGACAAGCGGATGTTCGGCAGGGTGGAGTCGGCTTTTTTAAAAGACACCACAGAGGTATATAACATTGCTTTTCAAACAAAAAAGACGGTAAAAGTAAAGATAGAAGTAGATACGCAACCGCCTCTGAAATTCGATACGGAACCGAAACTGCTGCTTCAACCCTACTCCTTCGTGACGCGTTGTTTCACCTTGCCCAATTTATATGCGGGAAAAATGCACGCATTGGTGTACCGTGCTTGGAAAACACGTGTCAAGGGACGGGATTGGTTTGATTTTGAATGGTATGTACGCCATAACGTACCTTTGGATTTTGCGCATCTGCAAGAACGTATACGGGAATTTAGCGGAAACACCGTCACCCAAGAGCTGTTCATGGACTTGCTGAAAGAGAAACTGGCAACCACCGACATAGAATTGGTAAAGAAAGACGTTGTTCCCTATATTTCAGACCCTCACATTCTGGACATTTGGTCGAACGACTATTTCCTCCTGCTCGCCGACAATATCCGTTTTGTGTGACACTTCCCGGAGAAGTTCCTCTTGGCTACTACTTTAATCGAGGTATGAACTGAGGATAAAGGGACAGGGCAATTCGCCGGAAAGCTGAAGCACGATGCTGTCGTGGCGGATATAGTAGGTGCGCGGAAACTTATCGGTGAGGCGCAGAAGTTCGTTTCTGTGGTTGTGAATGACAAAATTCGGCTCGAAAACCTTTCTGAAAAACCGATTTTCCATCACGCTGTCGCCCAAAGCCAAACCAATCACCTTATCGGCTATGGGAAAGCGGGCACATTCCTTGAGGTTGCCTATGGAATTGAGGCAGTGCGGACAGACATACGAAAAAGCAAAGACAAGATAAGTGCTGTCGGGCGAAGTTTCCACAAACTCTCCCAAAACCGAATCGTGCAACGAAATGTGAGCGGTTTTGTAGGAAACAGGCTCCTGATAGGTATAGCCGACAAAAAAGGACAGCACGCCCGCGCCGACGAGCACAAACGCAAGCCCATAAAATCTGGACGAAAAACTACCGTATCTTTCTCTTTTCAGATAAGCGAAAAGCAACAGAATCAAAAGCAAAGCATTTCTTATATAGAGAAACAGGGGGCTGGTGTTGAGGGCTTGAAATTTGCCGAAACAACCGCAGTCTTCATTGCCCTTAAAAATCAGGGCATAACTATACATAAGCGTGAAAAACAGCACCATAAAGAAAGCAAGCGGTGCAGTGTAACGGAGCTTGACCCGAAGTATCAAAAGGCAGCCTAAAAGAAACTCCGTTATGATGATAAAGGGGGACAGAAAGGAAAAACGGGGGAAACCGTAGCGCACAATGGTTTCTGCAAAGGCCGCCGCATCAAAGGCCTTGGCGAGTGCGGAAACCACAAACAGAAGCCCGACGAAAAAACTGTATGGATTTATCTTTTTCATCTCGATATGAAAAAGGGGGCGGTGTAACATGATGTAGCCCCCTTTCCTTCAACCCATAAGATTACTTGCAGTTAACGACTATTCCGTCACCAGACAGCATGGAACCCAATTCCTTGCAATTCTTGGCATTGTAGTTTTCCGGAAATATCGTCTCCGTGTAGGTTTCGCCGTCGGTGTCCTTCTCAGTGCAGACACAGTCTTTTTTGCAAGAAGTCATCAATGCAAGAAGACTTGCAACAGCAAGTACACCCGCCATAAAAACAGCTGTTTTTTTCATGGTTTTTCGAGGTTTCCTATACACCCCAAGGTTTTAATTTCCCTCCACTTTAAAAAAGGCTATCGGGATTCTCCTATTTCTATCTTGACAAAAGATGTTTATTTGTTTTTCTCGAATTCCCATTTATTATTGGAATCAACCCACACCAACACCATTTTATCGGAAGAAATGGAGCTTATTTTGTAGGTCTTCTCCCAATCTATCCCATTACCGTCTTCTTCATAGCCTACATAAATGATGTCTTTTTCGATGCGATACTTATACGTTTCGGAATATCCATCCTTATAGTCTTGGATAAAATTCCCATTTGCATCAAAAATGTAGGCAATATCCTCTATATCTTCACCTTCATACCACATTTTATCCTCAGCATCCCAAACCCGAGTAAACTGCCATGTGCCGACAATCATTTTCCCGAAATCCGAGGTGTTGTCCTTTTCTTTCTCGCAGCTCACGAAAGTGAACGCGCAAATGGCCAGGGCAAGAGCCAAAAAGAAAAACTTTTTCATAAAATTTTGTTTTTTATGCCGCCACGGCCTCTATGGCAGCGTTTGTTTTTATTATAAAGCGTAAGGCCCTTTTGCCTGCATGTAGTCCGTATCTGTTTGTTTTTCGGTCAAAACAGGTCAAAAACGCTTCTCTCTATTTTCAAAGCGACCGCAATATTAATACAAATTACAAAACGGACAAAATTTTTCCAAACAAAACCCGAAATAAAATCTTTGTAAATACACCGCCTTTTCACTATATTCGCAGGTTATTCCGGCCACTTGCATAATAGCGGTCGGCACAAGAATGACAGGAAATAAAAACCAGAAAGACAATGAATAAATTTATCAGTGTGGAAGAGGCCGTCGCGATGATTAAGGACGGCGACACGATTATGGTGGGAGGATTTCTGGGCGTGGGCACGCCCCTCCGCTTGATCGACGCCTTGGCCGCCAGCGGCAGGAAAAACCTCACGCTTATCAGCAACGACACGGCCTATCCCGACAAAGGGGTGGGCAAACTCATCACCAACAAACAAATATCCAAACTCTACGTTTCGCATATCGGAACCAATCAAAACACCATGGACCAAATCAATGCGGGTGAACTGAAAGTGGAGTTCTGTCCGCAGGGAAGCCTGGCCGAGCGCATCCGTTGCGGCGGGGCGGGCTTGGGCGGCGTTCTCACCGCCACGGGCTTGGGCACGGTGGTAGCCGAAGGCAAACAGGTTATCAACGTGGACGGTAAGGATTATCTGCTGGAGAAGCCTCTGCGTGCCGACTTCGCTTTAATAGGCGCAAGCAAGGGCGACAAGGACGGTAATTTGATTTACCGTGGCACGTCTCAGAACTTCAACCCCATGATGGCTATGGCCGCCGATACGGTCATCGCCGAAATCAACGAAATCGTGGAAACGGGAGAGATTGCACCCGAGGCGGTCATCACGCCCTCTATTCTTGTGAAATATATTATAAAATAACAAATTATCATGACGACGTATAAATCCACTCTCCGTCTGCGTATGAGCGCAAAAGACGCGCACTATGGCGGAAACTTGGTTGACGGGGCCCATATGGTGCACCTCTTTGGCGATGTGGCCACCGAATTGCTGATTCAGATTGACGGCGACGAAGGCCTCTTTGCCGGTTACGAAAGCATTGAATTCCTGGCTCCCGTTTATGCCGGGGACTATATCGAAGCGGAAGGAACGATTGTGAAGGTGGGCAACACCAGCCGTAAGATGGAATTCGTGGCCCGCAAGGTAATCGCCACCCGTCCCGATATTTCGGCTTCGGCGGCCGATGTGCTGGAAGAACCGATTATCGTTGCCCGCGCGGTGGGCACTTGTGTAACCCCCAAAGCGTGCAAGCGTAAATAATTCCGGATTATGGAAAAACTCATCATCACCGCCGCCATCTGCGGCGCGGAAGTAACCAAGGAACAGAACCCCGCCGTGCCCTATACGGTGGAAGAGATTGTGCGTGAAGCGAAAAGCGCGGTGGATGCCGGCGCGGCCATCGTGCACCTGCATGTGCGCGAAGACAACGGCACGCCCACTCAGAGCAAGGCGCGTTTCAAGGAGTGCATCGACGCCATCTACAAGGCTTGTCCCGATGTGATTCTGATTCCCTCCACGGGAGGTGCGGTGGGCATGACGGCCGAAGAGCGTCTGCAACCCACCGAGCTGATGCCCGAAATGGCCACGCTCGACTGCGGCACCTGCAACTTCGGCGACGATGTGTTCGAAAACACGATGCCCATCATGCGCGCTTTCGGAAAGAGGATGCTCGAAAACCATATCAAACCCGAATACGAATGCTTCGAAATGGGGCATCTCGACACCATTCTGACGATGGCGAAGAAGGGTTTGGTGCCGGGCGACCCGATGCAGTTCAACTTCGTGCTGGGTGTGCCGGGATGTACGCCCGCCACGGTAGACAATCTCTGCTGGTTGGTGAACAAGATTCCTGCGGGAAGCACCTGGACGGCCACGGGTATCGGGCGGCACGCCTTTACGTTGGCCGCGCCGGCTATCGTGATGGGCGGCAACGTGCGCGTGGGCTTCGAGGACAACCTCTATCTGGAACGGGGCGTGTTGGCCAAGAACAATGGCGAATTGGTGGCCAAGGTGGTGCGTCTGGCCAAGGAGCTGGGCCGCGAGGTGGCCACCAGCGCCGAAGCGCGCCGCATCCTTTCTTTACCTGAACGCAGGAAATAATAATACAAAAGATTTAATAATTAAAAAAATACAAAGCAATGAGTACACAACCTAAAGGCAGCAAGTACGGTACACACCGTGTGATTTCCCCCAAAGGCGTTCTTCCCCAGCCCGCCGACAAAGTAGACAACAACATGGATGTTCTCTACGACAACGAAATTTTGATTGACGTACAGACGTTGAATATCGACTCGGCCAGCTTCACCCAAATTGAAGAACAGGCCGGCGGCGACAAGGCCAAAATCGCCGAAATCATGATGGGCATTGTGGAAAAACAAGGCAAGCACCGCAACCCCGTGACCGGTTCGGGCGGTATGTTGCTCGGCACCGTGGAGAAAATCGGCGACGCGCTCAAAGGCAAAATCGACTTGAAGGAAGGCGACAAGATCGCTACTCTCGTTTCGTTGTCGCTGACGCCCTTGCGCATCGACAAAATCAAGGATATCCGCCCCGACATCGACCAAGTGGACATCGACGGCAAGGCTATCCTGTTCGAAAGCGGCATCTATGCCAAGATTCCTTCCGACCTGCCCGAAAACCTCGCTCTCTCGGCTCTGGACGTGGCCGGTGCTCCCGCACAGACGGCCAAGCTGGTGAAACCCGGCGATACGGTTCTGATTATCGGTGCGGGCGGCAAGAGCGGTATGCTCTGCTGCTACGAAGCCAAGAAACGCGCCGGCGTTACCGGTAAGGTTATCGGCCTCTGCCACAGCCCCAAGAGCACCGAGCGTATGAAGAAACTCGGCTTCTGCGACTATGTTTTCTCCGCCGACGCCACCCAGCCCGTGGCTATCTACGAAGAAATCGAGAAGCTCACCAACGGCAAGCTCTGCGATGTGTGCATCAACAACGTGAACATCGAAAACACCGAAATGACCAGCATCCTCTGCACCAA
>JAAVBQ010000011.1 GCA_014803485.1 bacterium
ATTTCCCGTCTTAAAGGAGGAGGTTACACCATAAGTTACATTCTCCCCAACTTTAGCATATGCACGCACATAATAGGTAGTTCCATCTATAAGACCAGATAGACTATAATTGTATTCCCCCGTACCAGTCCCCTCAATAGGAATCGCAACAATATCCGGATTATCAAAAGAAGGCAAAGACATAGTACCGTAGACAAACCCTTTCTCGGTGTAAGTTGGATCTCCCGCCGAAAGGATAGTACCATTCAGAACAGCCCCAGTCTCTGTAATTTCAGTTACTTTATCCGTTCTTACCTCTGGCAAAACAGCATGAAAGTCAAGCGTCACTTCTCCTCCATAAGCCATTCCTTTTTCATTAATAGCATAGGCCTTTACATAATAGACGTTTCCTATTTCCAAATCGGCAAGATTGGCGAAAAACTCTCCTGTCCCGCTCCCAGAAACAACTTTTTTCATATTATCTTCTACTGTGGGATTACGCAATAATCCATAAACAATCCCTCTCTCTGTATAAGCGGGGTATCCTTCATCATTTATAATACCTCCTAAGGTCGCCTTCCTTTCTCCAATATTTTTGGTAATATTTTTTCCCGTTCCAACTTTTGGCAAAATCGCTTGCATCTCAAAAGTTTTCTCATTGGCACTGTAAACTGTGCCAAGCTCATTTACTGCGTATGCACGCACATAATAGGTTTGATCAATCGGCAAATCTGTCACTGTCGCACTATATATAGCATCTGAGGTTACTGGCGATGTGAGTTTAGTTTGAGCGCTTTCTAACGTAGGTTTCGGTTGTGTGGCATATACAAATCCTCTTTCTGTGTAAGACGGATATCCTGTACTCGTTATGTTTCCTTCAAAAACAACTGTCCCCCTCGCCATATCAGTCACCCTCCTCATTTCTACTATCGGAAGAGATTCAGTTTCTATAGAACGGACAGCACGGACATTATGACGTTGTGATGATTCATAATAGCCGACACTCCCTGTACCCATATTAAGTGCTCCATAACCAAAATTTACACTATACTCATCACCTGACCAATAGGAAGCGGATTTCAAATTTTGGATGTTATCCCTATGATTATAAATAACAACAAGTTCATCAAGTGTAGGTAAACGCCAATCTGTATAACCAGCCAAAGTAGAGTTTTTACAAATCCTATCAGCATCAGACAAGCTTAATTCCCCTAAATCCTTTTGCTGTACCATCAGTTTGGCCGTTTTTAGAATAATATACTCTCCGTCTTCCTCCTCTTCCCCTGCAATGGAAGTTGCTCTCACCTCTATTTGTCGAGTTCCTACATTCGACATGATATCCAACGTTGCCTTATAGTTCTTTCCTTCCTCAAATTTCGAACGGTCTATCGTCAATAGCAGTGCTTGTTTTTGAGTAGGATAAAGCGTTCCTTTCTTTAGCGGTGTACAAGATTTAATCCATTCAGCCGTAAAAGAAATTTCCCATATTACATTTTCAAAACCTGAATTGTAGATATTAAAAGGGCGAGATACCACTTCCGGAGAACCTCCAAAATTGAGGGTGTTTATTGCCTCATTATTATCATCCACTACAATCAGAGTAGAAATTTTTTTCTCCAACTGCACAACATACGGTGTAGGTTTACTAGAATTGACAACAATTTCATCGCTCACCAATTCCTCATAACCGGTTTTGGTGATATGCAACTTGTAAGTACCCGGGTCGACCTCGGGAAACGAGTACTCACCATCCGAACCCGTTAGGGTTTTCTGCCCACTCGGTAACAATTCCACGCCCGCCGATTTAATAGGTTCACCTGTCGCTTTATCGGTAATACTACCATTAATGGAACCCGGCCACTCTTTTTCCTTGCAACCTAATGTCAAAGCCAACAACAGGCAAAGGACTATCGAACTTGTGATGTAAAATATCTTTTTCATTTCTTTTGAAATTAATCGTTGCTATTCGGTAATGGTACGAACGGCACGGACTTTATATTTTTGATCGTAGTTTCGAATATTTCTAGCAGCCATGTATCCGGAAGTGAAATCAATGAAATAACGGAAGTTGATGTCGGATGCAGAAGAACTACTCGACCAGTATAAGTCATCTGAGAAACCTCCAATCCAATCTCTCTTGTCGTAAAGTGACATTAATTCCTCTTTTGTTGGTAAGCGCCAATCGGTATACCCTGCCAATACCGAATTTTCACACATGGTCTTTGCTGTGGACCAATAGGCACTCCCCAAATCCTCCTTCTGCACCATAAGATTTACTACCTCCAGAATAACATATTGCGGAACTTCCGGTACAAAACGTACTATATCTCCATAAACAAGACGATCGTCACTTTTGGCATACGCTCGCATATAGTACGTTCTTCCTTCTTCAAGGTCTTTAACCTCTTTTGTGTATGCGCCTATTGAAGTACCAGTCACTGCCATTTGAATGATAGACGGTTCATCCATTGTTGGCACTGGCATGGACCCATAAATAAATCCTCGCTCCGTATAGTGCGGATCGCCCAAACTTATGATCTCCCCATTAAAAGTAACTGCATTAGGTGTGATATTGCTTACTACACGTGTTTTAACCTGCGGAAGAATCGCTTGCAAATCCAATATATTTTCCATACCATAAACAGTTCCTTTACTATTGGTAACATAGGCGCGCACATAATAAACTTTTCCTAAAATCAAATTAGTGGCGTTACTCGTATAGTCTCCGGTAGTATTTCCGATAGATACGATTTTTGTATCATCCTCTATGGTTGGATTGTGTACTTCCGCATATACAAATCCTCGTTCCGTACAAGGTAAATCGCCCAAGGACATTATCGTGGCGTTGAGTGTGGCCGTTCCATTGGCACGATTAATATTTGTCGGATTGTTGGTCTGTATCGTAGGCATCACTGCATTGAAATCCACACTTACTTCCTCTCCATATACTGTTCCTTTTCTATTCGTCACATAAGCACGGACATAATAAACCTTGCCTTCCTGTATATCCGAAGCGTTGGCGCTAAAATCGCCCGTTCCGCTACCGGAGACCGTCACTTTCGTATCGTCAAGCGTGGGATTATGAATTTCCGCATAGACAAAACCTCTTTCGGTATAGGGCAAATCACCTATATCCGTAATCGAACCGTTGAATGTAGCTGTACCGCCCGATACATTCCTATTGGTAGGAGTTTTCGTCTGTACCGTAGGCATCACTGCGTTGAAATCCACACTTACTTCCTCTCCATATACCGTTCCTTTTCTATTCGTTACATATGCACGGATATAATAGACTTTGCCTTCCTGTATATCCGAAGTATTGGCACTGAAATCCCCCGTACCATTTCCCGATGCTGTCACTTTTGTATCGTCAAGGGTGGGATTATGCACGTCTGCATAGACAAAACCGCGTTCCGTATAGGGCAAATCGCCTATCTCTGTAATTGTGCCGTTGAATGTAACCGTTTCGTTCGCCACGTTTCTGTTTGTCGGGGTTTTCGTCTGCACCGTAGGCATTACCGCGTTAAAATCTACACTCACTTCCTCTCCATACACCGTACCCTTGCTGTTCGTTACATAAGCGCGGATATAATAGACTTTGCCTTCCTGTATATCCGAAGCGTTGGCACTGAAATCGCCCGTACCACTTCCCGATGCTGTCACTTTCGTATCGTCAATCGTAGGATTGTGCACTTCCGCATATACAAAACCCCGTTCGGTATAGGGCAAATCACCTATCTCCGTAATCGAACCGTTGAATGTAGCTGTACCGCCCGATACATTCCTATTAGAAGGGGTTTTCGTCTGTACCGTAGGCATTACCGCGTTAAAATCCACACTCACTTCTTCTCCGTAAACCGTCCCTTTGCTATTCGTTATATAGGCACGGACATAATAGACCATTCCTTCTTGTAAATCAGATGCATTTGCACTAAAATCCCCTGTTCCATTACCAGAGGCCGTTACTTTCGTATCGTCAAGGGTGGGATTATGCACATCTGCATACACAAAACCCCTCTCGGTATAGGGCAAATCACCTATATCCGTAACCGTGCCATTGAAGGTAACCGTTCCGTTCGCTACGTTTCTATTCGTTGAAGCTTTTGTCTGTACTTCCGGCATCATTGCCGTCATATCAACACTCACTTCATCTCCATATACCGTACCCTTGCTGTTCGTTACAAAAGCTCTGATATAATAAACCTTACCTTCCTGTATGTCCGAAACATTGGCACTGAAATTCCCCGTACCATTACCAGAAACCGTCACTTTTGTATCGTCAAGCGTTGGATTATGCACATCCGCATATACAAATCCCCGTTCGGTATAAGGCAAATCCCCAATCTTCGTAATCGTTCCGTTAAATGTAACTGTGCCGTTCGCTATGTTTCTATTCGTTGAAGCTTTTGTCTGTACTTCCGGCATCGTTGCCGTCATATCAACCTTCTTATCCTCTCCATACGCTGTTCCGTTTGCATTGGTGGCATATGCTCGGATATGGTATTCTTTCCCTTCTTCCAAACCACTGATGTTGGCGCTGTATTTTCCTGTACCGTTACCTGACACTTCTTTCTTTGTGTCATCTATCGTAGGGTTCGGTACAATACCATATACAAAACCTTTTTCTGTATAAGCAGGATCACCCTCTTCCAAAACAGTTCCATTGAAAATGGCTGTTCCATTGGCGATATTTACCGATGTAATGGATTCTGTCTCCACCGCCGGCAGGGTCGATTTAGGAATCACACTTACCGAATTGCTGCTGTAAACCACACCGAGAATGTTTGATGCATAGGCACGCACACTATACGTTTTCCCTAATTCAAGATTACGTACCTGTATCGAATAAGATTTGTCCTCATTAACGGCTACCGTTAACTTCTCTATCGTATTTTCAAGTGTAGCCACCGATTCGGTTGTATAGACAAAACCGCGTTCCGTAAAAGGAGGAGTTCCCTGATTGACAATTTCACCATGGAAGATGGCTGTGGTTGCCGTTACATTGGTGGCCTCCGATACATTCACAACAATGGCCTTTCTGTTGTTCATGGCCAATACCAACAATTCTTTGCTGCCGTTATTAGAGGTAATCTGTATGGTGGTGGCATTTTGTTTCTCGTCCAATTGGTTGCGGTCGATGGTTACAACAATGGCTTGCGTACCGCTTGCTTCCAATTTTCCAGATTCTATACTGAAAGATTCAATCCATTTAGCCGTTTTGGTTATCTGCCATTGCAGGGATTCCGAACCGTCATTAAAAATATTGAATGAACGGGCCTCATCTGATTCTGCCTCTCCGAAATTCAAGGTGTCCACTTCTTTTCCTGCCCCATCCAATATCTTCAATGCTGGTGGTAACTTTTCTATCTGCACATCGCTCTGTGTCGCTTTACTGGAGTTGACAACGATTTCATTGCTTACCAATTCCTCATAACCGGTTTTAGTAATATGCAACTTGTAAGTACCTGGGTCGATTTCTTTGAACTCATATTGCCCTTCTGAACCTGTTATTGTTTTCAAACCCAGCGGTATTAACTCCACACCTGCCGTCTTAATCGGTTCTCCTGTGGCCTTATCGGTAATACTACCATGAATGGAACCAGGCCACTCTACTTCCTTGCATCCGAACCAAAGGGCTGTGGAAAGGCAAAAGAAGATGGCTATGATAGAGTACAGCAACTTTTTCATCTTGGATTGAAGTTTTTAGAGCAGAGAAGCTGTTAAATTTTCACCTAATCATTTTTCCTTATCGAGATATTGGCTTCCGTTTTTTCACCGGGCACTACCGTTACGGATTTGCGGTTGGTGCTATAGCCGTTCTTCTGTACAGTAATTGTGTATTGTTGCGGTTCCAAAGCCTGATACTCGTAACGGCCGTTTTCTGCGGTCATCAAACTGGTTCCACCGGGACTCAATACGACAATCGCGTTCACTATAGGTTCGGCGGTATCCATATCGGTTACCACGCCATAGATGTCCCCAAAAGTATCATAGGTGGTTGGCTTGCATGACGCAAGCAAAAGCACAAGGATTCCTACCAAAAGAGTAAATCCAAAAAGAGATTTCCATGTTTTCATAACTCAATTTTCTTTAAATTAAAATTTTAAGGCTAATGAAAGATTTCCCGGAGAAACCATTGAAGGGGCAAGTTCCAGATGAGCCCTGTATGGACCTCTACCATTCCAGGCACGATACTTATGCCCCTTGGAAACACAACCGTCTATCACATTCCAAATATACACCGCCACCACACCGCCAATACAGATATAACTGACGGTACGACACATCTGCGCCTGATCGGCGTAATATTTTTTTAAATTGATGCTATGGGTGGCACTGATTTTATACTCAAGACTGGGAAGTATGCTCTGTGTACCCACGATACCCCCAACAAACACCACCTCGGCTGCCAATATACCCACACCTTTACCCACCTGTCCCTTATAAATCTGAGCAGCACCCGGCACAAATGCCCATGGTGTGAAGCGTATAGGCATGAGGTTCTCACGGGAGTAGCCAAGTCGGTTCAAGTTAGGATATTGCACCAAGCGATAGGTAGTGCCATATTCCGTATAAGTATCCAACACATTATAATCTTCATGCCCTAAAATCACCGCAGCCTCCTGTTTGTTCATTCCTTGGCTTTCCAACTCATATTCAAATTCTTTAACAACCGCTTCCAATTCCGAAAGTGTACTATTGTTCGATATCACTTTAAGATAGGAATTCGGAAAACGTTGGTGCAATCTATGTTGAACCCACCACGGCCGCCCGGCATAGGACAGCGATGCGGTGGATATAAACAACAAAAGCCAAAGGGCTTTTTTAATACTTTCCCTACACATATTTAGTATTTTCTAACAGCACGAACCTTATAGCTCGAACCCGTATAACTCGAAGCAGGAACCGGTTTATACTGCCTTATTTCATTTATGTCGTCTATATAAGATTTTGACGACTTGTTAACTATATCATCGGAACCATCGTCTATTGCAGCTCTTGTGGCTTGCACCGTTTTCTTAAAATTGGGTCTGTCTCCATCCGTACTGGTCCAATAAGTTTCATTCAACGTGATATGTAACTTTGTCGGAGCATCCGGATCTTGGAGAATTTGATTCATTTCGTATTCCGTGGGAAGTCGCCAACCTTTCCCGTCAATATCTATTTCTTCACATAAGCGCTTGGCTGTCGCCCAATCTCCGGCTCCAATATCTACCGTCTGCACCAACAATCTCAACCTCGGAATTTTTATGTAAGCATCAACAATAGTCTGCGTCCCTATTTTTTTTCTAAGTCGATTCAAAGCCTCCAGACCAAGATTCGAAAATGCCGCAGAAAGCTTTTCTGATGAAACATCATCTTGGTCTGCCGTTATAAGGACCTCTTTTCTTGGTGTAAGAATGTTGACCACAAGATAGAACACTCCATCATCTACTTGATAAACCTGCGGACTAAGAATATAGTCACCAAGCCGTTCGTTCCCAGATCTATACTCTTTTTCAGTGGAACCAGATTGTGAATAAGCGATGTCACCTTCTACGCCATCGTCCTTACGCAGAACTGCCTGAAAGCCGTACATCGTCTCATTGATTTCCTGTTGAAGTTTGGACACCATTTGTATCTTGCGCCCTGTTTTCAAAACACCATCCTCATCCTGGGGCATCCAAATAATTATAACTTTTTGGGCGAAAGCTCCTGTACAAATGGCAAACAATAGACCGACAATAAACAAATATTTGAATTTCATCACTTTTTTATTTATTCGTTTATACTTTTTTGTACCAGTTTGAAGATTTCTTTCTCCAAATCCCCGTAAGCAATACGAGCCGCTTCATCATATCCCCGAGTATGGCTACCTTTCGTGGTAATCTCATCTTCAAAAATATGTTGCCCTGTAGCCGTTTTGATTACTTTTACAAAGGCATCCACTTTCGTATGGAACGTACTGATACTTTCTCCCGTTATGTTATACTCCCGTGCAGAAGCATTCACCTCAATCAACCAATCGGCACCGTTAGGATTCTCGGAAAAACTATGCTTGTCGGAAGCCAAAGAACCTTTAAGTTTCGACTGCAGATTGGGATACGGACGTCCGAAAAGGTCTGCTGAAACCGAGAGATAAATGACGATACCGTTTTTGACAGAGATTTCCAATTTTTTCAAGGCCTGTTGGCGGGTACTGCAACGGTCGAGCAATGAACCGAGCTCACTCTGTGAAAGACCGAAAAAACTCAACCAATAGAAAATTTCATCCAATTGTGCGAACTCAGCCAGCATAGCTGTAGCCTCGTCCGAGGCTTTTCCTTTGAACCCGGAAAGGATATAGTTATTGGCATTCGTCAGGGTGTTGTCGGCTTTCTTCAACAATACTTCCACTTTGTTTTTATAGAAAGTTCCGGCAGCAGCCTTATCTATATAGGCAATAGCCCATCCTTGTCGCGTGGATGAATTGTACAAGGTCTTTGTTTGTACCAATTCCATATCCACATCGGTGGAAAAATTCGTGCGTGCACCAAAACGGACAACACTCCTCCCATTCACGGCTAATTTCTCTATAACCGTTTTGTCAACAACCTGCACTTTTATTTGTTTGGCCAAGTTTGTACGGGCCATATCCAACAACATGTTTTTGAACTCCGTTTCCGATTTTTCCTTCTCATTCTGTTCTTTTTCTATATCGTACAAATAACGGCTGCCGTTTGTATATTGCACCCATTCCGGCGGACATTCTTGGGCAAAAGCATTGCCAAGCCCTCCTATAAACAGGAGGGCCATTAAAAATTTCTTCATTTTATTATTGCTATTCGGCTTTAGCGGCATTGATAATGGAAGCGTTAATTTCTTCGAATTCACGAAGTTCTTCGCCGCTAAGTGTAGTAGGACGTTGGCCGGCAGTGCGAAGCATTTCTTTATAGAGATCTCCACGCATACCCACTTTGGCTCTTACACGATACATCCCCGTCTTCTTATCGTATTCTACAATAGCATTGCCAAAAGGTTCGCAACCTTTCTGCACACTCATACTCACCTGATTCCAATACGATTTCAATGCTTGTTGCACATTTCCATTGTTGGCAAGAGCCCCACGTTCGGCTTCGGTTTGCGCAATTGTCAAAACGGAACGCGACACTTCAGCACGAGCTTCGGAAAGCGCCATTTCGATAGCGACACTTTTATTGTCTGCTTCGGCTGTTCCTGCATACCACTTATATGCGACTTTTTCCAATTTGGTTCCCGCTTCATTAAGGGCTTCCACCATTTCGTAACCGGTAAGAGCGTTCTCCTCTGCCATAACCTTACCGCCTTCCAAGGCCTTTATTTTGCCACGAGACATCTCTTTGTTTACCGCTTTCTTCTGGGCCATCGCAGGATTAGCCATAAAAGAAAGCAACAAAAGGCAACTAACGCCTAAAAACAAAATCTTTTTCATACAAATAACGATTTATTAGTAATCCTACTCTTACAGCTTCGTAGGTCTTGCTATACTTTCTAATTATTAAAGGAAGTAAGTGTGCACTCGCTTCCCATTTTAACCGATTGCAAAATTACTATTTCCTCTTTGTAAATCCTAATATATGCAGGTTTAAATATTAAGGCGTAATAAAACAGGTTTGTATATATGCGGTTTATTGAAATAGGGGCGCAAGGTATCTTTACAAACATTTTGAACCCTACCCGATATGGAAAAACAGCGCCGAAAAAAGCAAGATACCTATTCCGATAAAAACGGTTCCGTTTCCGAGAATCCGTCTCATAAGTTATTGTTTCAAGACGCACGCTTTGGCGCTATTGGCACAAAAATCAAGGAGCTACGCATCCAAAAAGGCTACACCAGCGCGGAGATTTTCGCCTACGAGCACGAATTGAACCGCATCAGTTATTGGAGAATGGAGAAAGGGTCGAACATCACGATGAGTTCGTTGTTTCGCATCTTGGATATTCATCAAATCACCCTCAGCGAATTCTTTAAAGATATCAATTAGATAAGACCAAAGGAGATACCTTCCCCTTTGACATCCGAAATTTCTGTCACGTGTGACACTTTTTTCGGGTGGAGTAAGAAACCGAAGCCTAAAAAAAAACGGCGGGGCGGCAGACCGACCCGCCGTGTAGTTTGGGAGGCCTATTCGTTAACGGGCTCGAAGGAGTCCTTCCCTACGCCGCAGAGCGGGCAGACCCAACTGTCGGGAATCGCCTCGAAAGCGGTGCCGGGGGCGATGCCGCTGTCGGGATCGCCTTTGGCGGGATCGTACACATAGTTGCAGATGGTGCAAACATACTTTTTCATATCGCTGAGTTTTTAAGGTTTCACGAAGTTACATATTTCCTCCGAAAATCAAACATTCATAATCCTCTCGACTTTTCGTATCTTGGACTTCGCCGAAGATACTTTGTCTCGGCATAGTCAACTTGCAAGCAAAGCTTGCAGTTGCCTCTGCGCTCGACTTTTCGTATCTTTGTAGTTTTACATACCTATACCGAATGGATAAGTATAACGAATACCGACAGCTCAATCTCCCGCAGATAGGAGAAAGCGTGCAGAAATTTTGGGAAGACAACCATTGTTTCGAACAGAGCCTCAAGAACCGCGAGGGGCATCCCGATTTCGTGTTTTACGAAGGGCCTCCCTCCGCCAATGGCATGCCGGGCATCCACCATGTCATGGCGCGGACTATCAAGGATATTTTCTGCCGTTACAAAACGCTCAAAGGCTTCAACGTGCAGCGCAAGGCCGGCTGGGATACGCACGGTCTGCCCGTGGAATTGGGCGTGGAGAAGAATCTCGGCATCACTAAAGAAGATATAGGCAAGAAAATCAGCGTAGANGACTANAACGCCGCNTGCCGNAANGANGTGATGAANTANAANGACTNGCTGGGACNACCTNACNCGCNNNATGGGCTATTGGGTNGANTTGGANCANCCNTANATCACTTTNACCAACAANTANATNGAAAGCGTNTGGTATCTGCTCAAACAGCTCTACCAAAAGNATNTGCTCTACAAAGGNTATTCGATACANCCGTTNTCGCCNGCNGCGGGCACGGGGCTCAGCACGCACGANCTCAACCAGCCCGGNTGCTACCGNGATGTGAAAGACACNACNTGCGTNGCCATGTTCCGTCTGCTTCCTGGCCAANAACTGCCTTTCCANNCCGAGGTGAAGAGCGAAGATGTCTGCGCGTTGGCNTGGACCACCACGCCTTGGACNTTGCCTTCCAACACCGCGCTNTGCGTNGGNCCNNCTTTCGACTACAANTTGGTNAAGACCGTAAATCCCTATTCGGGTGAGCCCTGCACGGTGATTTTGGCGGACNCCCTCATGGGTTCGTTCTTCAAGAATCCCGANCNCAAGTTCGAAGACTACAAGCAGGGCGACAAGGAACTGCCCTATCAGGTGTTGGGNACNGTAAAGGGNACCGCNCTCGAGGGNNTGCGCTACGAACAGCTTATTCCNTGGGTGAAGCCTACGGCGGTGGGCGGTGGCGGCAAGACCGAGGATTGGAACCGGCCCGACGACAGTTTCCGTTTTATCTTGGGCGATTACGTNACCACCGAAGACGGTACGGGTATCGTGCATATCGCGCCTACTTTCGGTGCCGACGACGCACGNGTGGGACAGAAAGCGGGCATAGGTTCNNTGCTGATGTTCGACCGCGACGGGCTTCAACTTCCGATGGTGGACCGTCAGGGNCGTTTCTGCCTGCTCGAAACCNTGCATCCCGANTTTGTNAAGGCCAAAGTGAATGTGGAGGCCTACCGCGCCTACGAGGGCAAATTCGTGAAGAANGCCTACGATGCCACCAAGACCGACAAGGACATGAGNCTGGATGTGGAAATCGTGATCATNCTCAAGGAGCAGGGCAAACTCTTCAAGAGCGAGAAACACACCCACAACTATCCCCATTGCTGGCGTACCGACAAGCCGGTGCTCTACTACCCGCTCGACAGCTGGTTTATCCGCACCACCGCCTGCAAGGAAAGGATGATAGAACTCAACAAGACCATCGGCTGGAAGCCCGAAGCCACCGGCACGGGGCGTTTCGGCAACTGGCTCGAGAATTTGGTGGATTGGAACCTGTCGCGCTCGCGCTACTGGGGAACGCCGCTTCCGATTTGGGTGAGCGAGGACCGCAAGGAACAGCTCTGCATCGGTTCGGTATCGGAACTCAAGGCCGAAATCGAAAAGTCGATAGCGGCGGGCTTCATGACCGAAAACCCGCTCAAAGCCTATACAGACGGCGATATGAGCGAGGCCAACTACGAGAAATTCGACCTGCACCGTCCGCATGTGGACGCCATTGTGTTGGTTTCTCCCTCCGGAAAAAAGATGTTCCGCGAAAGCGACCTCATCGATGTATGGTTCGACAGCGGCGCCATGCCCTACGCGCAGATTCACTACCCCTTCGAGAACAAGGAAAAGATAAGCCACTGCTTCCCCGCCGACTTTATCGCCGAAGGCGTGGACCAAACCCGTGGCTGGTTCTTCACCCTGCACGCCATCGCAAGCATGGTGTTCGATTCGGTAGCCTACAAGAACGTGGTTTCCAACGGCTTGGTGCTCGACAAAAACGGCAACAAGATGTCCAAGCGCTTGGGAAATGCCGTCGACCCTTTCACCATTATCGGAAAATACGGCCCCGATGCCACGCGCTGGTATATGATTACCAACTCGCAGCCGTGGGAAAACCTCAAATTCGACGAAGAAGGTGTGGGCGAGGTGCAGCGTAAGTTCTTCGGCACGCTCTACAACACCTACGGTTTCTTCGCTCTCTACGCCAATATAGACGGTTTCCGCTATGCCGAAGCCGACCTGCCGTCCGCAAAACGCCCCGAAATAGACCGTTGGATTCTTTCCGAACTCAACACGTTGATAAAGGGTGTGGACGAGGCTTTGAGCGAATATGAGCCCACCCGTGCGGGCCGCTTGATGCAGACTTTTGTAGATGAAAGGCTCAGCAACTGGTACGTGCGCCTCAGCCGCCGCCGTTTCTGGAAAGGCGGTCAGGGCGAAGACAAGATTTCGGCCTATCAGACGCTCTACACCTGTTTGGAAACGCTTTCCAAACTCATCGCGCCTATCGCGCCGTTCTTCGCCGAACGCTTGTATAACGATTTGAACGCCGTGACGGGCCGCGAGAAGCACGCTTCGGTACACTACGCCGACTTCCCCGCCTATCATGCCGATTTGGTGGACAAGGATTTGGAGGAAAGGATGCAGTTGGCGCAGAAAATCTGCTCGATGGTGCTGTCCTTGCGCAAGAAGCAGAACCTCAAAGTGCGTCAGCCTCTGCAGAAAATCATGCTTCCCGTGCTCGACGAAAAATTCCGCAAGCAGGTGGAAAGCGTGCAGAACCTCATCCTTTCGGAAGTGAACATCAAGGAGATTGAATTCATCACCGACACCCGGTTCCTCAGCAAGAAAATCAAGCCCGACTTCAAGGCCTTGGGGCCCAAATACGGCAAGTTGATGAAGCCCATCGCCGCGTTTATCGCAACTATGGATGCCGAAAAAATCGCGCAACTCGAAAAAGAAGGCTCCCTCAAGGCTATGGTGGAGAATCAGGAAGTGATGATTGCTTTAAGCGACGTGGACATCTTTACCGAAGATATTCCCGGTTGGGCGGTGACCAACGAAGGGACGCTGACCGTGGCGCTCGACATTGCGCTCACCGATGCCTTGCGCGAAGAAGGTCTGGCGCGCGAATGGGTGAACCGCATCCAAAACCTCCGCAAGGATAAAGGCTTGGAGGTGACCGATAAAATCACGGTGTACATGGAGTCCAACCCCGAATCGGACAAGGCGGTCGAACACAACTACGACTACATCTGTTCCGAAACTTTGGCGATGAAAGTGAATCTGGTCCCCGCCTCGCAAATCAGCGGCGGCGTAACGGCCGACCTCACCGACACCCTCAACTTACGTTTGGATTTGGAAAAAGCGAATTAGCCATGAAACAGGAAAACAACGACAAGAAACGCTATTCCGACAAAGAATTGGATGAATTCAAGGAAATCATCCTGCAGAAGTTGGATAAAGCGCGTGCCGATTTGGATTCGTTGCGCGAAGCCTATACCAACAACGGCGAAAACGACATCAACGATACCTCCCCCACTTTCAAGGTTTTGGAAGAGGGCTATCAGGTGCTTTCCAAAGAGGAGAATTCCCGTCTGGCCTTGCGTCAGCAGAAGTTCATCGCCTCGTTGGAAGCCGCCTTGGTGCGTATCGAGAACAAAAGCTACGGCATCTGCCGCAAGACGGGCAAGCTCATTGAGAAAGAGCGTCTGCGCGTGGTGCCTCACGCCACTTTGTGCATGGAAGCCAAGAGAAATCAACACCGCATGGGTCTGTCGGCTCCCGACGAAGAATAAGAAGAGAGTATGAAAGTAGCGCTTTGGTGTCGCAATCACCTGCCTGTCCTTATCGTGCCCATTGTTCTGGTACTCGACCAAGCGAGCAAATTCGCCGTGAAACTGAATATGCGAATCGGCGAGGACATCCGTATTTTCGATTGGTTTCACATCCACTTCCTCGAAAACAACGGTATGGCTTTCGGCATGAGTTTCGGCGAGAATGCGGGAAAACTGATCTTGAGTTTGATTCGCTTGGCTCTGATTGTTTTCTTGTGTTGGTATATAAGGAAGGTGAACACCGCCTACAAAGCCAAGGAAGTCAAGGCCTCGCTGGTGGTGTGTCTGTCGTTGATTCTGGCCGGGGCCATAGGCAATATGATCGACTGCGCTTTCTACGGCCTCATCTTTTCGGAGAGTTATTTCAGCCTGGCCACGCTCTTTCCCGAAGGCGGCGGCTACGCGCCTTTGTTGTTCGGCCGGGTGGTGGATATGCTCTATTTTCCCCTTATTCGAGGGAAAGAAGTGCTTTTCTTCCGCCCCGTCTTCAACCTCGCCGACTCGGCCGTCACGGTGGGATTCTTCCTTTTTGTCCTCACCCAACGGTCCCTTTGGTGGCCCGCTTCACGTAAATCATCATGATTTCGATAAACTCCCTTTCGGTGTCCTTTACGGGGAACACCCTTTTCGACCATGTTTCGTTTCTGATTAAGGATAAGGACCGCATCGGCCTGACGGGCAAGAACGGTGCCGGTAAATCCACGTTGCTGAAGATTCTGGCGGGCCGTCAGGAGCCCGACAGCGGAAGCGTGGTGATTCCGGGAGGACAGGAAGTGGGCTATCTGCCGCAGGAAATGATTCCCGATTCCACGCGCACCATTATGGACGAAGCCCTCACCGCTTTTTCCAAAACCATTGCCTTGGAAAAGGAAATCGAGAGTCTCAACGAGGAACTCACCCGCCGCACCGACTACGAATCGAAGGAATATCAATCTATCATAGAACGCCTTACCGAAGCCAACGAGCGTTTTCACCTCATAGGCGGCAACGACCGGCAGGGTTCGGCCGAAAAGGTGCTTTTGGGCTTGGGCTTCAAGCGCAGCGACTTCACACGCAACATCACCGAATTCAGTTCGGGCTGGCAGATGCGCGTGGAGTTGGCCAAAATCCTCCTGCGCGACCCCGACGTGATGCTCTTGGACGAACCCACCAACCACCTCGACATCGAGTCCATAGGCTGGCTGGAAGAGTTTTTGCAGTCTTATCGCGGGGCGGTGGTGTTGGTGAGCCACGACCGCAAGTTTCTGGACAAGGTCACCAACCGCACTATCGAAATCGTGCTGGGGAAAATCGAAGACTACAACGTCTCGTATTCGGAATATGTGCAGCAGCGCGCCGAACGCCGCGCCGTGCAGCAGTCGGCCTTCGACAACCAGCAGAAGGAAATCGAGAACATAGAACGCTTCATAGAACGTTTCCGCTATAAGGCCACCAAAGCACGGCAGGCCCAGTCGCGCCTGAAGATGCTCGACAAAATGGAGCGTATCGAAGTGGATCAGACCGACAATTCGGCCATTTCCTTCCGCTTCCCTCCCGCCCCGCATTGCGGAAAAATCGTGGTGCGGGCGCAGAACGCCGGCAAGTGCTACGGCGAAAAGCGCGTGTTCGGCAACTTCGACCTTGTGTTGGAGAAAGGCGAGAAAGTGGCGTTGGTGGGAAGGAACGGAGAGGGAAAATCCACGTTTTCGAAAATGGTGATGGGTGAAATTTCCGACCACGAGGGTTCTGTGGAAATCGGAGCGGGGGTGAAAATCGGTTATTTCGCGCAGAATCAGGCAGCTTTGCTCAACGGCGACAAAACGGTGTTCGAAACCATCGACGACATCGCCGTGGGCGAGGTGCGCACGCGAATCCGCAATATTTTGGGATGTTTCCTGTTTTCGGGCGAGGATATCGAAAAGAAAGTGAAGGTGCTTTCGGGCGGTGAGAAAGGGCGCTTNGCCTTGGCGAAACTCTTGCTCGAACCTGTCAATCTGTTGGTGTTGGACGAACCGACCAACCACCTCGACATGCGCTCGAAAGACATCCTCAAAATGGCATTGCTGCAATACGACGGCAGTTTGATTGTGGTGAGCCACGACCGCGATTTCTTGGAGGGATTGACCACCAAGACCTACGAATTCCGCGACGGACGGGTGAAACCGCATATCGGCGACGTCTCCTCTTTTCTGGCGGACCGCCAAATGGAGAGGTTGCAGGAGTTGGAACGCTCCAACGGTGGGGCGAAAACGCAGGCCAAGGCAACGGTGGCGGCACAGACGCCCAAGCCNAANGCGGCGCAGGAACGCGAGCGGCAGAAGCAAAGGGAGCGTGAGTTGCGCAAGCTGAAAAACGCCATCGAGAAATTGGAAAGCGAAATTCACGAACTGGAAGCGCAGTTGGCCGAAATGGACAAGGCNTTTATCGAGGATGCGTCCCTGTGCACGGTGGAAAACTGCAACAAATACGACGAGTTGAAACGCTCCGCCGCCCGCAAGACNGATGAGTGGGCGGAACTGCAGGAAAAATTATATCTTTACGACGATTTAAAACCATTGTCATGAGCAAATACACGGAAATAACGCCCGATGTAAAGTATATCGGCTGCGATGATTTGGATTTGGATTTGTTTGAGAACCAATATGCCGTACCCGACGGAATGGCATATAATTCCTATGTGATTTTGGATGAGAAGGTATGCGTGACCGACACTTCCGACCCCCGCACGGGCGAAATGTGGATGCGCAACTTGGAGAAGGCTTTGGGCGGCCGCACCCCCGACTATCTGGTGGTGCACCACTGCGAACCCGACCATGCCTCGCTCGCAACGGCGATGTTGCAGAAATACCCTTCCTGCAAGGTAGTTTGCTCCAAAATGGCGGAAACCTACCTCACGCAGTTCAACGATTTTGATTTCAGCGGGCGTGTGCAGGTGGTGAAAGAGGGCGACATCCTGAACTTGGGGCGTCATTCCCTCCAGTTCATAGCCGCTTCGATGGTGCATTGGCCGGAAGTGCTGATGAGCTACGACGCCACCGACAAGATTCTGTTCTCGGCCGACGGCTTCGGCAAATTCGGCGCCTTGAGCAAGGAAACCGATGATTGGGCTTGCGAGGCGAGACGCTACTATTTCAATATCTGCGGAAAATACGGCGCACAGGTGCAGACGGTGTTGAAAAAGGCCGCGGCCTTGGACATCGCCTATATCTGTCCTCTGCACGGGCCCGTTTTGAAGGGCGATTTGAAACCCTATCTGGAGCTGTACGACACGTGGAGCGACTACCGGCCCGAAACCAAAGGCGTATTCATTGCCTATTGCACCCTGCACGGCAATACCGAAAAGGCAGCCTTACTCTTGGCGAAGGCCTTGGAGGAAAAAGGCGTGGAGGTGGAGATGAACAATCTCTGCCGGGATATTCAGTCGGAAGCCGTGGAAGGTGCTTTCCGCTACGACCGCATGGTGCTTTGCGCGCCTACCTACGACGGAGGCATGATGCCGCTTATGGAAGACTTCTTGAACAAGTTGAAGATAAAAGGATTCCGCAACCGCAAGGTGGGTTTGGTGGAAAACGGCTCATGGGGTCCCATCGCGGCCAAATTGATGCGCGCCAAATTGGAAGAGATGAAGGATATATCCTTCTGCGAAACGGTGGTGACGATTAAGTCGTCGTTGAANGCCGACAGCCGCGCCTGCCTGGAAACCTTGGCCGAAGAATTGGCCTAATAAAACCGGCGGAGGAAAGTTATCATGAAAGACTACGCGCANATCAGGCAGGAAGTAGAAAAGACCTTGCAGGAACTGTCTCTTTGGAAAGGCGAACCGCAGGCCCTTTATCTGCCTGCCGTCTATGCCTTGGGGCAAGGAGGCAAGCGCATACGCCCCGTCTTGGCGTTGATGGCCTGCCAGTTGTTCGGCAAAGACTGCGCCCAGGCCTTGATGCCCGCCGTGGGGCTGGAGGTCTTTCATAACTTTACTTTGCTGCACGACGATGTGATGGATAAAGCCGCCGTGCGGCACGGCCTGCCCACCGTTCATGTAAAATGGAACGCCAACACGGCCATTCTTTCGGGCGATGCGATGTTTGCCGCCGCTTCTTCCTTGGTGGCCAAAGCACCGCAGGAATGTCTGNCNGCCGTNTTNGACGCCTTTCACCGTTTGGCGTTGGGCGTCTGNGAGGGGCAGCAGTACGATATGAATTTTGAAACGCAGACCACGGTGAGCATGGCGGAGTATATGGAAATGATCCGCCTCAAAACCGCCNTGCTGATTGCCGGTTCTTTGGAAATNGGNGCTTTGTGCGCCGGNGCTTCGGCATCGGATGTAAAATGTCTGTACAACTACGGCAATCAAATAGGGCTGGCGTTCCAATTGCAGGACGACTGGCTGGATCTGTACGCCGATGAAGCCAAATTCGGCAAGCGCATAGGCGGCGACATCCGTGAGAACAAAAAGACCTATCTCTATATCCGTGCGATAGAAAACTTAGGCGCCGAAGACCGCCGGAAACTGGAACAATGGTTTTCGACCGCCACCACGAAAGAGAACGAAACCGAAAAGATAGCGGCGGTAAAGGCCCTTTTCGAAAAGGCCAACACCCACAACGCCTGTCAGGAAGCCGTAAACCAACTCTTCGCCCAAGCCGAAACCGACTTGAAATCCCTGGCCTCCCACGTCGATGCCACCGCCCTCCAACAACTGCAATCCTTCACCGCCAAACTTCTCGGCCGAGAGTTCTAAAAGCAAAACTGCAACTTGAAAGCATGAACAGATAGTTAGAATACAAACATAAAAAGATGAAAAGAATAGCGAGGATGAGTCTGATGGGCTTGTTGGCAATGGGATTGTTAGCTTCTTGCAAACCAGAAGAAGAGAAACCTTATGTACCTATAGAACCGGAGTTGCAGGAAGACTATACAGAGACGGCGTTCGGAATGAACCTAGAGATGGTATATGTAAAAGGAGGCACATTCAAGATGGGGGCAACAGCGGAGCAAGGTAAAGATGCAAAAGCTGATGAAAAGCCTGTGCGAACAATCAAATTGGATTCGTACCATATCGGAATGTATGAGGTGACACAGGCACAGTGGAAGGACGTGATGGGACAGGATGCTATTTATGATTATGATCGTGGAAAAGGAGATACATATCCAGTATATTATGTAAACTGGATAGACGCGCAAGAGTTCTGCCAAAAATTAAGCGAAGCTACAGGTAAGAAATATATATTACCGACAGAAGCAATGTGGGAATATGCAGCACGGGGAGGCATACACAAGACAAATACGAAGTATGCTGGCAGCAATGACATCGAGGAGGTGGCGTGGTATAGAGGAAACAGTGGTAATTATGGCATAGATCCTGACTATGGAAACCATCCTGTAGGAACAAAAAAGGCGAACGCATTGGGGATTTACGATATGTGTGGGAACGTATGGGAGTGGTGTTCGAATTGGTATAGAGCTGACGAATATAACAAGATTGATGATTATAATCCACAGGGACCTGCAAGTGGCTCTAAACGTGTGCTTCGTGGCGGCAGCTGGGGTTTTGATGCTGAGGGTTGCAGGGTATCGAACCGAGATTACGACGATCCCGACTTACACAACCTCACCGTTGGCTTCCGCGTGGCTGTCCTTTTATAGTTGATAAACAACCCTACTTCTCCAACAGGTCGAGGAGATATTTGCCGTAGCCGCTCTTGACGAGGGGTTGGGCGATGTCGCGCAGTTGGTCGGCGGTGATGAACTTCATGCGGTAGGCCACCTCTTCGATGCAGCCCACCATAAGCCCCTGACGTTGCTGAATGGTCTGCACAAACTGGCTCGCCTGCAGAAGCGACTCAAAAGTGCCCGTATCGAGCCAAGCCGTGCCACGTCCCAACATCCCCACTTTCAACTTACCTTTTTCCAGATAGTATTTGTTGACATCGGTAATCTCGTATTCACCCCGCGCACTCGGCTTGAGGTTCTTGGCCACCTCCACCACCGAATTGTCGTAGAAATAGAGCCCCGGCACCGCGTAATTCGACTTAGGCCTGGCCGGTTTCTCCTCTATCGAAAGCGCCTTCATATTCTCGTCGAATTCCACCACACCATAGCGCTCCGGGTCGGAAACATGATAGGCGAACACCACCCCACCTTCGGGATCGCTGTTCTCCTGCATCAGACCCGCCATGCCTGTTCCATAGAAGATATTGTCGCCCAATACTAAAGCCACCTTGTCGTTGCCGATAAACTCCTCGCCCAACACAAAAGCCTGCGCCAAGCCGTTGGGGACTTCCTGCACCTTATACGAAAAACGGCATCCTATGCGGCTTCCGTCGCCCAAAAGCCTCTCGAAATTGGGCAAATCCTGCGGGGTGGAAATGATGAGTATATCGCGAATCCCTGCCATCATGAGCACCGACAGAGGGTAGTAAATCATGGGCTTGTCGTAGACAGGCATCATCTGTTTGCTCATGGCCAACGTGAGCGGGTGAAGACGTGTACCGGCACCGCCGGCTAAAATGATTCCTTTCATATTTCTGTTCTTACAATGCAAAGTTACAATCCAGACCTCTATCCCGCAAATAACTTTCGGCACAGTTGAGGCCATCGAGGGCGGAGGAGGTGATGCCACCCGCATAGCCCGCCCCTTCGCCGCAGGGATAAAGCCCTGCCATTTGCGGGTGTTGCAGGTTTTCTTCGTGACGCAAGATGCGCACCGGAGAGGAGGTACGCGATTCCAAGCCGAGCAAAAGGGCTTCTTGCGTAAGAAAACCTTTCTTTTTCTGCGAAATCCGTCCCAATACATCGTGCAAAGCCTCGGCAATGAATCCGGGCAGGTATTCGCGCATATCGGCAGAAAAGACACCGGGTGAATACGAAGAACGGGGCAAGGATGCCGAGGTTCTTTCCTTTAAGAAATCGGTGAGCCGCTGGGCGGGCGCGGCAAAGCCTCGGCCCGGCGTAAAGAAACTTTTTTCGGTCCGTTGCTGAAAATCCAACAGAGCCAACGGATGCTCGGGCAAACGGATGCCGTTTTGCCGCAATATCGCACGGTCCACACCGGCCACCCAACCTGCATTGGCCCAAGGTGAGCGTCGCCCCGATCCCGACATTCCATTCACCACCAAACCATCTTCTTGCGTGGCGGCAGGAATCACCACGCCACCCGGACACATACAGAAAGAAAACACACCGAGTCCGCCGCTCTGTTCGACAAAGGAATATTCTGCCGGCGGCAGGGCATAGCGTTTCTCCGCACCCTTGTACTGCATGGCGTTGATTGCCTCTTGCGGATGTTCGATGCGCACGCCCATGGCAAAGGGTTTTTCCTGCAAGGCCATCCCCTTTCCATGCAGGTAGCGGTAAAGATCGTCGGCCGAATTTCCCGTAGCCAGAAAAAGGGCATCGCCCTTATACTCCACGCCGTTCCGATCGACCACCGCCGCAAAATGCCCCTTGCGGTCGGTGAGAATTTCTTTCACGCAAGTGGAAAAACGGATTTCCGCACCCGCTGCCAAAAGCGCCTCCCGCATACGCCGCACAATGGCGGGCATACGGTCGCTGCCCAAGTGCGGATGCGCCTGATAAAGAATAGCCGGGTCGGCGCCGTAGTGCACAAAAGTGCGCATCACACGACCTATATCCCCGCGTTTATTGGAACGGGTATAGAGCTTTCCATCGGAAAAACAGCCTGCCCCACCCTCGCCATAAGCATAATTCGACTCGATATTCAAACGCCCATCCCGACACAACGCCCCCACATCCTTGGCCCGCTCATCCACCTTCTTGCCCCGCTCGAGAAGCGTCACCTTCACCCCCGCATGGCACAGCGCCAAAGCCGCAAAAAGCCCCGCCGGACCCATGCCGACCACAATCACACCCGCCTGTTTCTTGGAGGCTGCCGCTTTCTTCATCTCGAAATGATATGCAGGCTCCTCATAACGGTCGGGCGCGGTATACACCTCCACCAACGCTTCATAGCAAGGAATCTTAGGACGCGCGTCCAACGAAAGACGGCACAGGCGCACGTGTGAGATAGTATTCAAGGGTACCTTCAAAACTTCCGCGCAAGCCTTTTCAAGCGCCCGTGTGTGAAATCCGCTCCCCGCCGGCAATTTAATCCGAAGGTCTTTCCTCATAACTATTCGAAGGTGATGACAAGTTGCAACATCCTGTTGTTAAGACGATTGATGCGGTCGGTATAGATAGTGTTGTCGCGCATGAGCAAATCGAGAAAACCGAAATAGGCCTTCAGTTCCACCGCAATCTTATTGTTGTAGGGAAGAAAGAAATCCCAACCCACACCGGCCGTCACACCGAAATCATGACGGTTGAGCTTGAGCGGCACTTCCTCTTGCCCGTCCCCTTTCTTCTTGGATTTATGGCTCGCCATATCGAGCACGTATTGAACACCCGCCGTAACGTAAGGACGATGATCGACCATACGCGCCGCCTTCCATTTCACTTCCAACGGCACAAAGACCATAATGCTCTCCACGGTTTTCTTTTCGGTAAAAATCCTGTCCGCCTCGGAAATCTTATATTCTATATTGCGCGAACCCATGCTGAACGTAGGTATGCAGCGCAGATTGAACCATTTTCCCATACGCAGGTCCGTCACCACCCCCACCGAAAAACCGGGACTGAAACCATGACGGATGCCGAGCAGGGAATCGCCCTCGAACCCCATATTCCGGTCGTTCTTAATCGCGAAATCCAGAAAATTCATGCCAAGACTGAATCCGAAATGGAACATACGGCTGTCGTATAGAGGCGTATTGGGGACCTTCGCTCCCGAAAAGCCCAGGGCGTACACGCTCGGTCGCCCCGCAAGCGCAAGGCAGACACAAACAAGCGATATCTTAACGAAAATGTGTCTTTTCATCCCAGAGGCTACTCTCTGATTACACGAAACATACCGTTTTCCTCGAGTTTGATGATACGCGAGGGGCGCACATCGCCGAAGGATTGTTCGTTGACAATGGCGATATGGTCGACACCTGCCAAAACAGGTTCGGCTATGTCGGCCAATTTGAGCGGTGCGGGAAATCCCGAAATATTAGCCGAAGTCGATACAATAGGCTTGCCGAATTTCGCAATCACCTCCGAACAAAACTTGCCCTGCACGATACGGATGGCCACACTTCCGTCCGCTCCCGGCACATTGTCGGCCAGACCGCGGCCCTTGGGATAAATAATCGTGAGAGGTGTATCGCTCATCGCTTCCAAAAGATCGTAGGCCGCAGGAGGCACCTCCTCCACATAGGCCTTCATCATCTCGACCGAATCGGCCAAAATGATGAAACTCTTGTCTTCCTCTCGGTTCTTGAGACGGTAGATGCGCGATACTGCATCCCTGCACGTGGCATCGCAACCCAACCCCCAGATGGTGTCGGTGGGATAGAGCAAAGTCTCTCCCTTTTGCAACGTTTTCACACAGTTGCGTATCTCCAAATTCTTCAATCTGTTGGCTTGCGGCATTTTCGCTGTATTTCGGGTTCTTCTACCCTGCAAATTTCGTTATTTTTGCCCAAACAACCAACTCACTACATACAAAAGAACAACTACTCGAACTCAATGTTGGAGGCGCCGCTTGTATTAGCCTTGAGTACCTTGGGGTGGCCCTTCACGCGGATGGTGGAAGCGCCGGAAGCCGTGGCCGAGAAAGTTTCCGTCACGGTGAGGTAGGCATCGGACGCGCCCGAAAGCGAACCTTCGAAATTCTTTACCGGAAATTCATACATCTCGACCTCCGAAGCGCCCGAAAGTTCTATATCCGCATCGTTGCCGCTTCCTTTCAGCTCCATTTCCGAAGCGCCCGAAAGACCGGCCACCAATCTATTCACGTTCAGCATCTCTCCTTCGAGAGAAGAGGCGCCAGAGAGCGAAACATTCAGATTGCCAACATTCTGCACCGCTCCATCGAAAGAAGAAGCACCCGAAAGCGAAATCTTCATGTTTTGGTTACCGGCATCGTAAAGCCCCTCTATATCCACTTCCGAAGCACCGGAAGCCTTTACCTGCCTCATTTCCTTGAAATGCACAATAGCCTTGAGGCCGCAATCGCCCCGATGATGCACGAACTTATAGCTGTAGCCATTCTTCATGCCGATGTAAAGGGTTCCTCCCTTTTGTTGAACAACCACATATTTTTCTGCATCGGGAGCAATCTCCAACTCCACCGATTCGTAGTCGGACGGTATCAGATTCACCTCGAAAGCATGGGAAACATCCAGGGCGTTGAAACCTGTCATTTGGTTGTAGTTCTTATGAATGGGCGGTTCGCTGCAATCAATGCGCGTGCAGGAAATGCTCCAGAACGCCACCATAAGCGTCAGAATGAAGAATCTAAACTTTTTCATCTTATTTTTTTAGGGTTTGTTTATAAAAATTATCGTATCGGGTTTGCAAAGATAGTAAAGTTTTATTAATTTAGAGTGACCATATGTAGAAATCGCGGACAAGACTACAATAAGCGGGCGTGTAGTTACCCTGCGGATCTTGCAGAATAAGGGATTCTTCGCACGGAACCGGTTGAAAATCGGCCTGTCCGTCGGAGAGTTTCCGCCATTGCGCCAAGAGGCGGCCACAAGTCTTTCCCTCCTTGAAATATACACGGGTGAGCCTCTGCAATCGCAGACACGGAGCGGTTTCCGGAAGCAAAGCTTCAATCTGCGCATAGGCACGGGGCGGCAACACCATAGCCAACGTAGCGCCCGGTTTAAGCAACCTCTGCACCTGCCGCAACAGTTCTCCGAAAGGCAGACTTTCCGCATGGCGCGAGAGATTGCGGCGGGCGTGGGGAGAAAGCAAATCTTCCGAAAAATAAGGAGGATTGCTCAACACCGCATCCACACTGTCGGCAGGAAGCGTTGCGGCATAGGAAAGGAAGTCGGCCTGCACGGCCTGCAGAGAGTCTCTCCACGGAGAGGCGGCGAAATTCCCGACCGCATCTTTTATAGACCCCTCGTCCACATCCACGCCTACGATATGGAAAGCGCACGAAGATGCACAAAGCCGCTGGGCGGTCATCAAGGCAATCAAACCACACCCGCATCCCACATCCAGCAACGTGCCCGAAGACGGCAACTCCGCCCAAGCCCCGAGCAGCACCCCGTCCGTACCCACTTTCATGGCCGAACCATCGTGCTTCACCGTAAATTCTTTAAATCGAAAATCCGACATAAAAACCTACTGTTCCAAGTAAAAATCCACCAAACCCTCCGGAGCGCGCACATACAGACGACGTTCGCTCCGCTCCACCTTTTCCAGGAAAGGGTCGATAAGCGGCACCAGAATTTCTTTGCCCGAAGCATGGTCGATGCACAGCACCGGTTGCGGACCGTTGTCCATAATCTCGCGCAGCACACCCAACACGCCCTTTTCGGCATCCACCACCTCAAAACCTATAACCTCATGAAAATAAAACCGATTGCCTGTCAACGGAGGCAACACATCCAACGGTAGATACAATTCGCAACCTATCATTCTTTCCGCCTCTTCCAAACCCATGTTTTCAAAGTGCAGAACAGCCCCGTTGGGACGGATTTCCACGCGCTCCAAGAAATAAGGCACCAACGACTTCTTCACCAACACCAACACCGAGTCCATCTGCGCGTAGTCCGAGGGATTGTCCACATCGAGCATCGCCAGCACATCGCCTTTCAATCCCGACGTGCGCAACACCCGTCCTAAATAAAAGCAATTTTCCTTGGTAAAGTTTTCCATATCCTTGGTTTTCTACGCCTCCACTTCGCCGTAGAGGTCGAAAGCTTCGGCGGAGGTGATTCTGACTTGATAAAAACAACCCGGAAGCAAGTCCGGCGAGGCTTCCCGATGTATCAGCACCTCGTTGTCTACCTCCGGACTGTCGTAAACCGTTCTTCCTACGTAAAATTCGCCTTCCTCTCGGTCTATCAACACTTCATAGGTCTTGCCTATACGAGCGCGATTCCTGCGGTAGGAAATCTCTTCCTGCAAATCCATGATTTCCTGCGCGCGGCGTTCTTTCTCCGTCTGCGGCACAGGGTCGCCGAGGGGATAGGCGGGAGTGCCTTCCTCCTGCGAATAGGGAAACACGCCGAGACGGTCGAACTCGAATTCGCGCACAAAGGCTTTCAATTCCTCAAATTCCTTTTCGCCCTCTGTGGGGAAACCCGTGATGAGCGTGGTGCGGAATGCGGCGTTCGGCAGGGTCTGCTTGAATTTTCGGAGCAAAGCGAGCGTTTCCTCTTTTGTGGTGGTGCGCAACATATCTTTCAAAATTTTTGTATTAATATGTTGCAGCGGTATGTCGATATAGGGACACACCTTGCTTTCGGTGCGCATCACCTCTAACAAATCATCGGGAAAAGCGTGAGGATAAAGGTATTGCAGACGAAGCCAATGCAAACCGTCTATACGGCAGAGGGCGCGCACCAAATCGGCCACGGCGCGGCGGCCATAAAGATCCATGCCGTAGTAGCAGAGATCCTGCGCCACCAAAATCAGTTCTTTCACCCCGCCGTCCACAAGCCGCCGCGCCTCCTCCACAATCTCCTCCTGCGGGCGCGAGATATGCTTGCCCCGGATAAGCGGAATGGCGCAGAAAGCACATTGACGGTTGCAACCCTCCGACACTTTCAGATAGGCATAATGAGAAGGCGTGGTGAGTTTGCGGCGAAGCGGGTCTACCACGGAACCCTTGGCAGCTTCAGCCTGTTGGATTTGCCGTGCCTGCCGCATCACCGCATCCAAATCGTTCACGCCAATCCAGGCATCCACATCGGGAATCTCTTTCCTGAGCTCGGCGGCATAGCGCTGCACCAAGCAGCCCATCACAATGATATGCCCTTTCTTGCGGCGGTTCTTGCGGGCGGTCTCCCGCAGCACGGTGTCGATGCTTTCCTGTTTGGCATCCAAGATAAAGCCGCAGGTATTGATAATGGTGAGGTCGGCCGCGCGGGGGCTCTCCTCGGGCAAAACCGTCCATTTCTCCGCTTTGAGATTGCCCGAAAGCACTTCCGTATCGACGGTATTTTTCGAACATCCCAAACTTATCACTTTTACACTTGGCATCGCTTTATCTTATTTAAGACACGTTTACGCAAACAACGAATCCACAAAGGCGGTCTTATCGAACAGCTGCAAATCGGAAATCTTCTCCCCCACCCCTATATACTTGACCGGTATCTTGAACTGCGCCGAAATACCGATAGCCACACCGCCTTTGGCCGTGCCGTCCAACTTGGTGAGCGCCAGAGCGTTCACTTCGGTGGCGGCGGTAAACTGCTTGGCCTGTTCTATGGCATTCTGCCCCGTGGAGGCATCCAACACCAACAATATTTCGTGCGGTGCGTCGGGCACCACCTTCTTCATCACATTCTTGATTTTGGTAAGCTCGTTCATCAAGCCCACCTTGTTGTGCAGACGGCCCGCCGTGTCGATAATCACCACGTCGGCATCCTTGGCCACCGCCGACTTGAGGGTGTCGAAGGCCACCGAAGCGGGGTCGGAGCCCATAGTCTGCGCCACCACGGGCACATCGGTGCGTCGTCCCCATTCCTGCAACTGCTCCACGGCCGCCGCGCGGAAAGTATCGGCCGCCCCCAGCACCACTTTCGCACCGTTTTGTTTGAAAAGGTAGGCCAATTTTCCAATCGTGGTGGTCTTTCCCACACCGTTCACGCCTACCACCATAATCACATAGGGCTTCTTGCCCTCCTGCGTCCAAGGGTCGGCCACGGGCGGATTGCCTATCAGGAGCTGCGAAATTTCCTCACGCAACACTTTGTTCAGTTCGGAAGTATTGAGGTAGCGGTCTTTCCTGACACGCTCCTGCAGACGGTCTATGATTTCCAAAGTGGTTTCCACGCCCACGTCCGAAGTCACCAACACTTCCTCGAGATTGTCCAACACCTCATCGTCGACAGTGGATTTTCCCGCCACGGCCCGCGCGAGTTTCTTCAACACGCTTTCCTTGGTCTTGTCCAAACCCCGTTGCAGTTCCTGCTTTTCCTCGGCCACCGTTTCCGCCGACTTATTCCTTCCTAAAAATGCAAACAGCCCCATCTTATCTTGTGTTTTCGCCCCTATCGGGCCTTTGTACCTTATAAAAAAAGGACGTTTCGAAACGCAAAAGGCGCCCCGAAACATCCTTCACAACAAGCATATCCAAAATTACGCCTTGTTGGCGAAATATTCCTTTACCTTGTCGTTGGCTATGATTTCTTCCTTGAAAGCGTAAGCGCCGGTCTTGGGCGACTTCACCACTTTCACCACCTTGGCAAAATCCTTGCCGGTAGTGGTTTTCAGAGTTGCAACTACTTTCTTTGCCATGGCTTAAATTATTTAATTTCTTTGTGAAGCGTCATTTTCTTGAGAATGGGGTTGTATTTCATCAACTCCAAACGGTCGGGCGTGTTCTTCTTGTTCTTCGTGGTGATATAACGCGAAGTCCCCGGCATTCCGCTTTCCTTGTGTTCGGTGCACTCCAAGATAACCTGTACGCGCGCCTCTTTGTTCTTCTTTGACATATCGCTACTTTTTCTTAATTCAAGGGGTGCAAAGGTAGTATTTTTTTTTTGATAAACAAAGGGGAACCTGCCTTACGGCAAATTCCCCTTTCCAATCAAGCCATTTCCCTATTATTTCTTGGCGGGCTTGATATCCAGCTTCACGGGGTTGACCATGTTTTCGGTCTTCATGATCTTTTCCAAATCGGCTTTGGACATCAATTTCTGCTTGAGAACCAAATCGATGACGCTCTTGCCGGTCTTCTTGGCTTCCTTGGCGATTTCGTCACCCTTGTGGTGTCCGATGTAGGGGTTCAACATCGTGATGATACCGATGCTGTTTTCCACCATTTCGCGGCAACGTTTCTCGTTGGGCTTCAAACCTTCGATACACAGGGTACGCAAGGTGGCGAAAGCGTTTTGCAGCAATTCGATGGATTCGAACACCGCATAGCACATCACGGGTTCCATTACGTTCAATTCCAACTGGGCGGCGTCGGCGGCCATGGTTACGGTAAGGTCGTTACCGATAACGCGGAAGCACACCTGATTTACCACTTCGGGAATAACGGGGTTCACCTTGCCGGGCATGATGGAGGAACCGGGCTGCATTTCGGGAAGGAACACTTCCTGCAGACCGCAGCGGGGGCCGGAACCCATCAAACGCAAGTCGTTGCAGACTTTGCCCAGACGAACCGCCAGACGTTTCAGGCCGGAGGAGTAGTTCACTACCGCGCCGTTGTCGGAGGTTACGAAAACAAGGTTCTTATCCAATTTAATCTTGAGCTTCATTACGGAAGCCAAAGCCTTGGCGCAGGCATCGGCATAACCCGGTTCGGCGTTGATACCGGTACCGATGGCGGTGGCACCCATGTTCACGGTAAGGAATTCCTGGGCGGCGGCGTCCAAAGCGGCCACTTCGCGCTTCAAACCTTCGGCAAAGCCGTTGAAGGTCTGGCCCAAGGTCATGGGAACGGCATCCTGCAACTGGGTACGGCCCATCTTGACCATCTTGGCGAAAGCCTTGCCCTTCTTTTCCAAGGAGGCGATGAGCTTCTTCAGTTCGGCCACCATTTCCACATGACTGAAATACAAGCCAAAGTGCATGGCGGTGGGATAAGCGTCGTTGGTAGACTGCGAGCAGTTCACGTGGTCGTTGGGGTTGCAGTATTGGTATTCGCCGGGTTTGTGGCCCATGATCTGGAGCGCACGGTTGGCGATTACTTCGTTGGCGTTCATGTTCATCGTGGTGCCGGCACCGCCCTGAATCATATCGGAGGCGAAAGCGTCGTGATGCTGACCGGCGATGATTTCCTTGCAGGCCTTTACGATGGCATCCAACTGCTTCTTGTCAACACGTTTGGGGTTGATCTGGTTGTTGGCAATGGCAGCGCCCCACTTGGTGTAGGCAAACCCCTTGATGAAATTGGGGTAACGGTACATGGGAACATTGCTGATCTTGAAATTGTCGAAACCACGGGCGGCTTGCACGCCGTAGAGGGCGTCGGCGGGAATTTCGAGCGTTCCCAGCAAGTCGGCTTCTTTTCTCATTTTGGTCGTTTTAACAGCCATTTTCTTGTCTTTATTTGTTGTTATTACTATTTGCGAGTCGAACCCGGATAAACCTTCAATGCTTCTTCGAGGCAGTGCATGGCTTCACGCAGGTCTTCTTCTTTCAATACATAACTGATGCGCACTTCGTTCATGCCCGAACCCGGCGTGGAATAGAAGCCGGTGGCGGGGGCGAGCATCACGGTCTTGCCGTCGGTGCTGAATTCTTCGAGCAACCATTGGCAGAACTTGTCGGCGTTGTCGATGGGCAGACGGGCCACCGCGTAGAAAGCGCCCTTGGGATTGGGGCAGAAGCAGCCTTCCATCTTGTTGATGGCTTCCACCACGATGTCGCGGCGTTTGGTGTATTCGGCCAACACTTCGGCAAAATACGATTCGGGGGCATCGATGGCGGCCTCACCGAAAATCTGTCCGTAGGTGGGAGGGCTCAGACGGGCCTGGGCTATTTTCATCGCCGTGGCATACACTTCCTTGTTCTTGGTTACGAACATACCGATACGGCAGCCGCAAGCCGAGTAGCGCTTGGAAATGGAGTCGAGCAGAATCACGTGGTCTTCCAGGCCTTCGAGCTGCATTACCGAATGGTACTTGCAGTTGTCGTAGCAGAATTCGCGATATACTTCGTCGGCCATCAGGAACAGGTCGTGTTTCTTGACAATCTGCGCCAACACCCGCAGTTCTTCTTCGGAATAGAG
>JAAVBQ010000012.1 GCA_014803485.1 bacterium
TACGGTGACGAAAGCGGCAGGTACCACCTCTGACCATTCCGAACAGAGAAGTTAAAACTGCCAGCGCCGATGGTACTGCATCTAAAGTGTGGGAGAGTAGGTAGTCGCCGCCCTTAGAAGCCCGAACATATGTTCGGGCTTTTTTTTATCCCTTCCTACCGCTAAAACGAAGTGAGTTCGTTGAAGAACTCAATGGCGGTGCGGTCTGTGAGCAACGAAATGAAGTCGATGATGGCGCGCAGATAGGAACGCTCGTCGGTGAGATCGTAGATGCGCTTATGTCGCGAGCCGGTTCCCTGCTGTTTGGTCAAAATCTCGATGAAATCCAAAAATTCGCGGCCTAATTTGGGATAAATCGGCATCACTTCCCGCTTTATCATTCCCAACGTCCTTTCGCCCGCATAGGCCGCTGAAAGAGCCTCGAAAATGGAACGTATCACCATCTTGGCATACGATTCGTAGTTCTTGAGGCGAGGGTGTTTGTAGATGTTCTGATAGTTGAACTTCATCAACATCTTCATCAGTTCATACACTTCTTTCGAAAAGCAAAGGCCCTTTTCGGGGGTGCTGTTGCGGCAGAGGTCGGTGATGAATACGTGAATGAAATTCGTGTTGTTGGCCGCCTCCACCATAGGATAGCCCAAAAGAATATGCTCCAGTTCCTTGCTTTGGGCTTCGGAAAGGATACCGAGGCGTTGGGCGTCTTCGAGGTCGCGGCCGAGATAGGCGATTTTATCCGAAATCTTCATCACGCAGCCTTCCCATGTATAGGGGGCGTAGCGTCCGCGATTGAGATTGCTGATGCTGTTGAGATCTATCGCTTCTTCGCGGGGAAAAAGCTTGTCTTGATTCACTTCGCCGCAGTGCGAGATAATGCCGTCGCGCACGGCGTAGGTGAGGTTCAGGTTCTTGTATTGGCCTTGGGTGTCTTGCAACAATTCGAGGCTGTCCACCACGCGCAGGGAGTTTTTCTCGTGCCAGAATTCGCCTAATCCGTGTTCCTTGCAGAGATTGTCCAAGAACACTTCGCCGGAGTGGCCGAAAGGGGCGTGCCCGAGGTCGTGTCCCATGGCAATGGCGTAGGTGAGTTCGGAGTTGAGGCCGAGGAAGCGGGCTATGGTGTTGCTTACCGAAATTACGTGGTTGACGTGTTCGATGCGCGTGCAGATGCGGTCGTCGTGGGTATGGAAGAAAACCTGTGTCTTGGCTTTGAGGCGGGTGTAGGCGAGGGAATGCAGGATACGTCCGTTGTCGCGGTCGAATTCGCTGCGGATTTCGTCGGGCTTGAGGGGCGAGGGGGTCTCGCGGCTCACGGCCTGTTTCCAATGCGGGTGGTCGGGAGTCATGGCCACGCAGGCGAAAACGTCTTTATGTTGCAGAATGTCTGTTTTCAATCGTATCTGTTATTTAATCTTGAACCGGTATCCTTCGCGGGCAAGGATGGCGGCTACCTTTTCGCGCACATCGCCTTGCAGCACCACTTCTCCGTCTTTCACCGAACCGCCGATACCGCATTTATTCTTAAGTGCCTTGCCCAAATCTTCCAAGTCGGCTTGTTTGCCTATAAAGCCTGTGATAAGGGTCACAACCTTGCCGCCACGGCCTTTCGATTCGCGGCCGATGCGGAGGTCTTGCCGCGAGGGTTCGAGGGTTTCGGGTTCTTCGGTTTCCTCGTAGCGGTATTGAAAGTTAGGGTCGGTGGAATACACCACCCCCACCGGTATCTTCTTCGCCATCATACTTGGTTTAGAAAAACTACTTCATCTTCTCGGCGATATATGCCGCCAAGCGGTCTACGGAAACGCGCTCCTGTTCCATGCTGTCGCGGTGACGCACGGTAACGGTATTGCCGGTGAGCGTGTCCGAATCGACGGTAACGCAGAAAGGCGTGCCGATAGCGTCCTGACGGCGGTAGCGGCGGCCTATCGTGTCTTTCTCCTCATATTGACACATATAGAGCGGTTGCAGCATTTCCAGAATCTCCCGTGCCTTTTCGGGCATTCCGTCTTTCTTCACCAACGGCAACACCGCCACCTTGTAGGGCGCAATCTTGGCGGGAATCCGCATCACCACACGCTCGGTACCGTCTTCCAGCTTCTCCTCGCAGAAAGCGTGGCTCAACACGGCCAACACCATACGGTCGAGACCGATGGAAGTCTCCACCACATAGGGCACATAACTTTCGTTGCGCTCGCTGTCGAAATATTGCAGTTTCTTGCCGCTGAACTCCTGATGACGGCTCAAATCGTAGTCGGTGCGCGAATGGATGCCTTCCAACTCCTTGAAGCCGAACATAAAATTGAATTCGATGTCGGTGGCGGCATTGGCATAGTGCGCCAATTTCTCGTGGTCGTGGAAACGGTAGTTTTCAGGCTGCATTCCCAAGCTCAGATGCCATTTCATCCGCTCTTCCTTCCAATATCTGAACCACTCCATTTCGGTGCCGGGAGCGCAGAAAAACTGCATTTCCATCTGCTCGAACTCACGCATGCGGAACACAAACTGCCTCGCCACGATTTCGTTGCGGAAAGCCTTTCCGGTCTGGGCGATGCCGAAAGGAATCTTCATACGCCCCGTTTTCTGCACGTTGAGGAAATTCACAAAGATACCCTGTGCCGTTTCGGGGCGCAGATAGATGGTGTTGGCTTCGTCGCTCACCGAGCCTATCTTGGTGTCGAACATCAAATTGAATTGACGGATATCGGTCCAGTTCTTCGTGCCCGAAATAGGACAGGCAATCTCCAGTTCCTCCACCAACTTCTTGAGGTCGGCCAAGTCGTTCACCTCCAAATCGTGGTTCATGCGGTGGGTGATGTCGGCGATTTTCTGCGTGTATTCCAGCACGCGGGGATTGGTGGTGATGAATTGCTGTTTGTCGAAAGCCTCGCCGAAACGCTTGGCGGCCTTTTCCACTTCCTTGTCGATTTTGGCCTCTATCTTGGCGCAATAATCCTCAATGAGCACATCGGCGCGGTAACGCTTCTTGGAATCCTTGTTGTCGATCATCGGGTCGTTAAACGCGTCCACATGGCCCGAAGCTTTCCAAATAGTGGGATGCATGAAAATGGAACTGTCTATGCCCACGATATTTTCGTGCATCTGCACCATGCTTTTCCACCAATAATCGCGGATGTTCTTCTTCAATTCGCTGCCGTATTCGCCATAGTCATAAACAGCGGCCAAGCCGTCGTAAATCTCGCTCGAAGGGAATATAAAACCATATTCTTTGGCGTGCGACACCAATTTTTTGAATTGTTCTTCGTGATTTGCCATAATCGTTATTCTTAAGCAGTGGCAAATTTACAAAAAAGAAAACCACATTGATAAAATCATGTTCAAACGAAATGGAGAAGTTATAAGGACACCATTCGCACCCTTGGAATACGAATGTCGAAAATATAGGTTGGACGGGATAAAAAAAGCCCGAACGTTTTTGTCAAACACCGGGACTCACTTCAAAGTTCGGGCTTTTTTATCCGCAGTTAGAGGTTGAAAATCAGGGTTACATCCCTCAAAATACTATCACTAGGCCTTAATCGACCCGTACTTCCTGCAATCGTTATTTTAACTCCGTCGCACACTTCCCATATATAGAGATACTTACCGTAATCGTCTCCCGCACCAAAATAATCAAGCCTCGGGCTGCCATATTTCTCCGTGTTCAGCGCGACAAGGGAATCTCTCAATATCCGCACGGCGGCAGTGTCGTAACAATTATAAGTGGGATATATATATACCTTTTGCAATTTTCTTGCAGAGGTGTCTGTAAACACAAAGCCATAGAGAGCGTGTAGATTTTCGTATATTCCTTGGACCCATACATCCAGATAGGTCTCGTATTCCACACCCCTTTCCCACGTGGCGGAATCAACAAAAGGACTTTGTAGGCATCGTTCGAGACTCGTACCGAGTTCTATTCCACGAACAACAGTAAGGGGCGTATCTCCCGATGCGGGAGGATAACAGGTGCGCTCTTTCTTGCAGGCCACCAAGGTTAATCCGATGAGAGAAAGTATTAAAATCTTTTTCATACGATTATTTATGAGCGTTTAATTTTTGACATAAAAGTGTTTTTGATTTAATCAAACAAGCCTGGATGATGGATTAAGAGACTTGGTGTGTGTTCGTTTTCCATGTATGCAGAAAACTCAGGGAAATACATCACCTCGGACGAAGGGTCGGCTGGGTCTTTCAGTCCTCGGGAAAAAAATACAAATACACACCCGTTACAAATTTTCAACTGATAAACATTCTGATTTACATTTGTTACCTTAAACATTCCGGTTCCGTCTGGATTTTTTACAGACTTTGGAATTCCTTTGCTTTTCAAAAAATTCAAGACCGCATTGCGATATATTAAGGCCATACTGTCAGATATATACTCCGACTTATGAGTGGCGGACAAATCAAGAGCTGTGATAGATGTACCTTGTGGAGAAAACTTGTATGAGGCTAAGACTTGCCAAGGAAGGGAAAGAAAAGAAATGTTGGCGGATATAATGCCTCCACGTAAGGATTCTACTTTATTGAATGTATCAGGAAAAATCTCAATAAAACGAGGCAGACTATCTCCTAAAGAGAATTCATTCGAAAAATAGAAAGGACTATCCTCGTTTTTAGGCTGATAGCATTCAAGGATTTCTTCAGTTTTATTATCCTTACACGCAGCGAGGCACAACACCGCCGCCAAGCCCATCAAGATTGCTCGAATTTTCATATGGAGTAGTTTTAAAAAAAAGTAGTTAATATAGAAATCATAAACAAATTATCCATTCCCTTCAAAAACGAGGTAAGTTCTTCAACGAACTCACCTCATTTTAAAAAAGGCTTACCGAGCAGAGGTCGTGGCCTAATTTTGTTAATTTTCTATGTATCTTCGCACGTTTAAAAACAAAAAGATTATGAAACCTACACACATCGAACATTTGGGAATCGCCGTTAAGAATCTGGACGAGTCGATCAAGTATTACCAAGATGTTTTGGGGCTTGAATGCTACAACATAGAAGAAGTGAAAGACCAAAAGGTGCGCACCGCGTTCTTCAAGCTTGGCGACACCAAACTTGAACTTCTGGAATCGACCGATCCCGAAGGCACCATTGCTAAATTCATCGAGAAGAAGGGCGAGGGCCTTCATCATATCGCCTTTGCCGTAGAAGATACGCAGACCGCCTTGAACGATGCCGCCGAAAAGGGCGTTCAACTCATCGACAAAGCCCCCCGCAAAGGTGCGGAAAACCTCAATATAGGCTTTCTTCACCCCAAATCCACCCACGGCGTTCTCACCGAATTCTGCTGCAAGGATAAATAGTCTTTATGCTCGGAAACTACCCGCATATTCCGCTTCAGGCCAAGGAACTGCTCGATTTCAACGCATGGAGCGTGCTTTGTCTGGCGGTGCTTTTCATCGTGGGCTTCGCCCTGATGATGGGCGTGGAACGTGCGGCGAAAATCCGAAGGCGGAGGTGGCTTTTCCGGCTTCTGTTTTTGGTGCTTTACAGCATTCTCTGTGCGGCGACGCTCTATGTCGTTTCGCAGAAGCGGGAGCATGTTCACCGTGAAATATGGGCGGAACGCATTGCCTGCAACCGCGATTTCGAGGCCGAGGAACGGTTTGCAGAGAGTGTGGGGGAGATAGGGTCCGATACGGTTTTGGCGCATCTTGCCTCCGACACCGCCGACGAATCGGACGCCGCCTTGCAGGGCTATCTGCAGACGGTCTATTTGGAAAAGGCCTTTGCCCGCTATCAATACTACTTTACTTTCTGCGAGGGGGACGAATGGCTGTTGCTCGACAACGACACCGCCCTTTCGTGTGCCGGTTTCTTCAACCGCAAGGCTTCGGAGGGAACCCCGACCGCCACGCCCGGTCTGTTCGCCATCGACTATGGCGTGGAGCACTACGCCTATCTCTACCGTCTTTCGCTGCCTTTGGCCGAAGAAGACACGCTTCACATCAACATCGAACTGGGCCGTAAGAAATTCGCCGACTTTCCCGGGCAGGAGGGTTTGCGTTTGCCCTCCCTCTATGCGTATGCGTTTTATTCGGACGGCGATTTGTTGAGTCATACCGGAGATTTCCTCTATCCCTATCACCTTCCCCCCACGTTCGGCGACAGTCTCTTTTTCGAAAATTGGAAGGCCTATGACCATCTGTTCTATCCGCTTCCCGACAGCCGTTTTCTGGTGGTGAGCACGCCCCGTGCCGATCCTTGGGAAGTCTTGCACGATTTCTCGCTTTTCTTCCTGCTGTTCGGTTTGGCGGGCTCGTTGGTGCTGTTTTTGGTGGACAAGAATTTTTTGGGAGAAGCGGGCAGTTACGCCCAACGTCTGCGGGCCGGCACCTATCTGTTGCTGCTTGCTTCTTTTTTGGCTTTTTCGGTGATGAGCGTGTGGTTCATGCAACGTTCCTACCGCAACGAAAATCTCAAGATTCTGCGCAACGAAAGCCTTTCGGTGCTGGGACAAATGGAAAACCGCTATTGGACGGTGTCCGTTGAGGATTTCTATCAGGGCGCCGGGGCCGACAGTCTGCAAGCGGCTTTTCGCGAAGATGTGGATGAATTGGCCGACCTCTTTCGGACCGGTGTTTATTTCTATTCGATGCAGGGTGTGCTGCTGTTCGAGCAAGCCAATGCCTTTGTGCCGGACCGTCTCGATTCGCTTATGTTGCGTGATGTGATTGAAGAACGGCAGCAACTCACGTTTCATTCTATGGGAAAAGGGCGGGGACTGCGGGCGCGGGTGGCGGTTTTTCCCTTGCGCAATGCGCTCAACGAAACGTTGGGATATTTCTATATGCCCTATTTTTCGCGTCAGGATGTGTGGAGGAGCGAGATGAACCGTTTTCTCGGTTTCTATCTTTCGGTGATGGTGCTTTTGAGCGTGGTGATGATGACCGTGTCGTATTTGTTGGCGCGTCGCATCAGCCGGCCGCTTTCGTTGGTGGCCGAAAAGGTTTCGCGCATCAGTCTCACGCAGAAAAACGAACATTTGGTGTGGAACCGCAAGGACGAAATAGGCAAGCTGGTGAAACAATACAATGTGTTGGTGGACGAATTGGAAACCAGTTCGCGGAAGTTGGCCGAATCGGAGCGGGAGTCTGCGTGGAGCGAGATGGCGCGGCAGGTGGCGCACGAAATCAAGAATCCTCTCACTCCGCTCAAACTGCAGGTGCAGCAACTGCAACGGGCCTATCGCGACGGAAAACCCGATTTCGATGTGCGTTTGGATAAATTCACCGCATTGTTGTGCGAGCAGATAGACCGTCTGGCCGCTATCGCGGGCGCTTTCTCACAATTCGCCAAATGGCAGAAACCTGTGTTGCAGGCTGTTTTCCCTGTCGAAATTCTGAAGAAAACGGAGGCTTTCTATGCCGCCGACGAACATACCGTTTTCGAACTTCTGTTGCCGCCTATGGCCGGGCAAGTCTGCATAGAGGCCGACCCGCGTTTTGTGGAGCAGATATTGCACAACCTTATCAAGAACGCTTTGCAGGCCTTGCAGGAGGCGGGCACCGAAAATCCCCGCATCGTATTGGAGTTGCGTGAATCGAAAGAAAGTTGTATTATTATAGTGGGCGACAACGGCCCCGGAATAGATGCCGAAAAGAGGACGCGTATTTTTGAACCGCATTTCACCACGCGGAGCGCGGGCGCGGGCTTGGGGCTGTCTATCTGCCGGAAGTTGGCCGAAAGTATGAACGCCCGCATTTCGCTCGACGAAGACGCCGCGCCCGCGCGCCGAGGAGCCCGCTTCCGTGTGGAATTTGTTAAAATCACCCCGCCCGAAAAATAAAATCGGGGCAGGTCCGGCCCCCTCTCCGTAGCTTCTGCGGCGGCCGGATGTTAAAAAACCTTAATTTTAACAATCATTAACTTAATTTCTTTGCCCGCCCCACGGGCCCGCCTCTACTTTTGCCTGTGTTTAACGAAATCACAGGCTTATGAAAAGGTTTTTATTTCTATCCTTATGCTGTCTGTTCCTGTGGACAGGTCTCACGGAGGCCGCGTGCGCCGAGACCGACTCCGCACAGCCGCAAGACAGCATCAAGGCGTTGTACGACAACTTCATGGAATATGTCGGACGCACCGATTTGGTCACCCCCGGCGAATTGCAGAAGCTTCCCGTGGGGATGCGCACCACCATCGGCAACACCAACTACGACTTGCTCTTTACCGATGCCGTTTTCGGCGCCGACTACACCGAGTTGGCCGTTTATCTGCGCATATCGGGCCCCGATTGGCAGGGCGGCAAACGCGAACTGTTTTTCGGTGCCGACAAGGTGCTCATCAGCAACAAAGGCGGCTATATCGGCGATGTGAAACTCGCCCTTATGGGCGATGTGGTCTTTAAGGACAAAGGCGATAGATTCTGCCTGCGTTTCTTGGGGAGGGGAGAGAACAGCGACTATGCTTCGAGCAAGGACGGTCTGCCGCCCACCTACGCCATTGTCAACTGCAAGGGATTTCAGGAATTGCAGATAAGCGCGGAACTGAGCGTCACCGATGAGAATATTGTGTTTATCGACCACGGCGAGAGAACCGACGAACCCTTGCGCACCACGTTTTTCTGCAATGCCAAGAGTCTCGACGATATTGTGGTGAGCCTTTCCCTTCCCGAATTCGGTCTCAAGAATATTCCCGACTGGAGTTTCGCCGCCGAAAAGGTGACGCTCGATTTCAGTCAGACCCGCAACGCGCCGGGCTTCGAAAGCTATAAACTTTCGGGCGGAAACAAAGACGATGTCGATTTCTCGGAACTTTGGCAAGGTTTGTATATGGAGGGCATCCGTCTGCGTTTTCCCGACTATATCAAGAAGGTGAACGGTGCCAGCCCCACGGTCGAAGCCCGTAAATTTTGGGTGGACGAACACGGCTGCACGGGCCTTTTCGCCGCCACCGACCTGCTCCGTCTCGACGAAGGCAGTTTGGGCGGCTGGGGTTTCAGCGTCAAGGAATTTTCGTTTCAACTGGAACGCAACCGTCTTGTGGAGGGCGGCATGAAAGGCTCCGTGCAAATTCCCGTCAGCACCGCCAATTCCTATAGCTACGCCGCCAAATTCGCCGCCGACGGCACGTGGGATATGACGTTGAAACTCGATAAAAAAGCCTCTTTCGATTTCATCAAGGCGCGCGAGGTGGAACTCTATGCCACTTCCACCCTCAAGATGAAGAAAGAAAAAAACAAGCCATTCTTGATAGAAGCCAATCTTTCGGGCAAGATGAAACTCAATCCCACGGCGAGCGAAAACGATAAGTTCGGTTTCGGAAACTTCGAATTCCAAGGTTTGAAGATACGCAATCAATCTCCTTATTTCGAGGTGAATAGGATAGAGTGGGACGATGAACTTAAAGTGGGGAATTTTCCCGTTTCCATCCGCGACCTCGAGATTCACGCCAAAAAAAGCGACATCAGTTTGGGCTTCAAGACTCAGGTGCATATAGGCGACAAGTCGGATGCCTCTTTCGGCGGGGATTTGAGTATGGCGGTGAAATCGGCCGTGGAGGAGAATGCCGACGGCAAACAGAAATGGAACTACAAGAGTGTGGATATCGACGAAGTGAAGATTGATTTCTCCAACTCCTTCATCACCTTTGCCGGCGGGGTGAAGTTCATCAAAGGCCACAAGATCTACGGCAACGGTTTTCAAGGTATGCTCGACTTCAAGATAGAACCTTTGGGGGGCTTGGGGCTTCGTGCCGACATGATGTTCGGCAGCACGTCCACCTATCGCTATTGGTATGCCGATGTGCTGGCGCGCTTGGGTGCGGCGGGCATACCTGTCTTTCCGGGTTTCAAGATTGCCGCTATCGGCGGGGGTGCCTATAAGCACATGTCCATGCAGTCTTTTTCGGGGCCGCTGGCCACACCGGGCGACTTCGGCGAAGATACGGACGACATCGGGCAGACAAGCACGGGTTTGCGCTATGAGCCCGACAGCACCAAGTCGCTGGGCCTGAAAACTGCGGTGGTGCTGGCCCTGCAGGACGAAAAAGTGTTCAATGCCGAACTCACTTTCGATATGCTGTTCAATAAAAACGGCGGTGTATCGCGCATCACGCTCGAAGGTGTCGGCAAGCTCATGGTGGAGAACAATATTAATATAGCAAACTTCAATCAAAAAATCACCGATTTGGCCGCCAAGATACAGCCCTCTATCGAAGACCAACGCAAGGCCGCTTCCGCCGACGCCTCCGTCACCGCCAACGTCAAACTCGACATGGACTTTTCCAACCACGCCTTTACGGGACTTTTCGATGTCTATATGGACTTGGGCGTGATAAAGGGTGCAGGCACCCGGGGCCACATGGGGCAGATGGGCATGTATTTCGGAAGGGACGATTGGTATGTCAAAGTAGGAGAACCGGCCAAGCCTTTGGCGGTTCAGTTGAAGGTGGGGCCGTTGCAGGCCAATGCAGGAGCGTATTTCATGACGGGCAGCCGGCTTCCCGACTTTCCCGGACCGTCCGCCAAGTTGCAAACCTTGCTCAAATCCTCCTATCCCCGTCCCGATTTAAGTGAACTGCGCGAAGGTGCGGGCTTGGCTTTCGGCTCCAATTTCCACCTTTCCACAGGCACGATACCCATTCTTATTTTCTATGCGGCTTTTGATGCCGAAGTGGGTTTCGACATCATGATGAAGAAATATCCCGGCACCCTCTGTCAGGAAACGGGCAGTGCGCCCGGCATCAAGGGTTGGTATGCGCAGGGACAGGCCTATTCCTATATGATGACCGATGTGGGACTTTATCTCAAGCTCTTCGGACAAAAGCGCAATTTCTCCGTCCTGCGCGGTGAGGTGGGGGCTCTGTTACGGGCCGGCTTGCCCAACCCCGCCTCGTTCGAGGGCTCCTTGGGCGTAAACGTTTCCCTTCTCAACGGTCTGGTCCGTGGCAAGTTCAACCTCAATTTCAATCTTGGCCAAAACTGCACCATGATGCAGCAGGGCTTTGCCGACGGAGCGGATGTAATCAGCTCCACCCTTCCCGAAAAAGACAGCAGGAACGTAGACGTTTTCTCGGTTCCGCAAGCGGCCTTCAATTTCCCGGTCGAGACCGAAATTGTGGAAGAATACGACCGGCAGGAACGCAAAATGAAAATCAACCTCGACCGCTACGAACTTTGGTATGGCGGCACCAAACTGAAAGGAAAGTTCGAATACGACCAAGACAAGCGCGTGGTGAAATTCCTCTCGCACGATATGCTTCCCGCCAACGCCACCCTCGATTTCAAGCTCGCCGTAGGAGCGCGAGAGAAGAAAGGCGCTTCGTGGACAGCGCTTAAAGACGAGAAAGGAAAAGACTATACCGAAGACCGTATCTATACCTTTCGGACCGCCTCCGCACCCGACAGCATTCCCTGGAGCAACGTGCAGTATTGCTATCCCGTCCGAAATCAGGAGCACTACCTGCCCGAAGAAACCGACAAGGGCTTCGTGTTCCTCAAACGCGGCATGGCCGACCTCTTCACCGACCCCGACTATAGCAAACGTTTGGTGTTGCGCTCGGAAAGCGATTCCCTCTCGGTGGCCTTCACCTACAACCAAACCGAAAGACGGGTGATGTGGACCATGCCCAAGGGTCTGAAACCCTCCACCGAATACGAATTGCGCTTGGTGCTGGAATATAAGGGCGCATCCGCACAAGTGTCCGGAGCGCAACAGACCTCCGCTTTGCAGAATGCCACGGTCTATGCCTCCGAAGGCGGTGCCTTGGAGCAGGAAACCGTCACCCTCACCGCATCCGCTTCCAAATCCGACAAAGACAAGACCGTGCTCTGCTACCGTTTCAAAACGGGTCTTTTCAAGGATTTCAAGAGCAAAATGGAAGCGGTGAACCTGAGCAAGACCTACCGCACCCCCATCATCTATATGAACGCCGCAGGCTATGCCTATGTCAACGACCCCGACGTGCATTATCTGCAAGCCAATATGAAATCGCAGGAATCCTTTTGCGAGAACGAACGGCAGGGCACCCTTTACAGCGGCTATGCGCCCTTGGTGCAGGCAAGCGCCGACTTGAGCGAAGAACCCTACTACAACGAAGACATCCACCCCTTGGTCTACGAAAAATATCCCTACAACGGCACGGTGGAATTTGAGAGAGAGGAGGGTAGGGAAGGCCTGATTCCGACTTGGGCGGTCTATCCCTCGGCCATTTACCGCGAAGGTTCCACCGAGTTTTTCCCGTGGATTTACGCCTTGCCCGTGCAATACAAAAAAGACTTCAACGCGGTTTTGGGTGCGGTGGCTCACAATTCGGTGCTTACGCAGTCTTCTTACTATGCGTGGCTGGGCAAGAATTTCAAGCCTATCCGCAACGGCAGCTACCCTGTGGTGTTGCGCTATGTGTTGCCCGACGGAACGGTTACCTCCGAAGTGAAAGTGAATTTTGAAAACAAATAAAACGGAAAGATTATGAAAAAGATATTGAATTATTTGATAATCGGCGCACTCTGTCTGTGCGGTGCGCGGAGCATGGGGGCGGAGGCGGATTCGGCCTCGGAGTTGGATTCGGCCGCAAGGAGCCTGTATATGGTGGGTACTTTCAAAAACAACAAGGTTTTCTTGCGCTGGGCGGCCTCCACCTATCCGCATTGGATGAGAATGCTGAAAGAGGGAGTGGTTTTGGAACGCTACGAATTCGATGCGGCGCGATACAGTCCGCCCGTGTGCAAGCGCATTCCCATTACGCCCTTTCTGCAACAAGACACGGCCTTGCTTTCGGAAATGGCGCTCCACGATGAATACGCCGCCGTTTTGGGCGAGGCGGTCTATTCGCCCGACCTGCAGTTGGATTTCGGCGGATTCGCCTCCGCCCCCGATTGGCAGTCGCTCAAGGCGCGCATGGAGCAGGAGGCGCTACGTTTCGTCTTGGCGAATCTGGCCTGCGACCGCTCCTTTCCTGTGGCCTGTCTGAGCGGAATGGGTTATGTGGACGAGGATGTGCGGGCGGGGAAATACTACCTCTACCGCCTCTATTGGCCCGCCGGCACCACCGCCGACACCGCCGTTCAGGTGCCCGCCGATACGGCGATTTTCTTTACCCGGCAGGAAGCGATTGCACCTCTCGGTGCCCGCCCCGTGGCCGAATTGCAGACCGAGTTCAAAGACGGACGCGTCACCCTCTCCTGGCCGCATTCGCCCGCAGGAGAACCCTGTGTAGGCTATTTCATCGAACGCACCGAAAGCACCGCGCCCGTCGCGCCCCGAAACCCCGCCTCCCTCAACTATCCCAAGACAGCCCGCTACACCCGCCTCAACCAAGAAATCTACGCCGATTTCGTGCAGGACGAAAGCCACCGCGTGGCCTATATCGACTCGCTGCCCGACAGCCGGACCGAATACCGCTACCGTGTGTTGGCACGCGACCTATTCGGCGATGAAAGCGTGATTGCCGTGAGCCACCCGGGCAAAGACATAGCCTATCTGCACGCCCTTCCCCGTTTGGATTCCCTGCAACCCGACAAGAAAGGGGAGCGTCTTTTCTGGTCGTTTCCCGAAGAAGAGCAAGACCGCGTGGAACACTTTTCGTTGCACGTGCTGCCCGCCCCGTCCGACATCCTCACGGGCGAACCTCTCGTAGACGCCATACCGCCCGATTACCGCTCCTGCCTGCTCTCCCGGGAACAACTGCCCCCCACGGCCTATTTCTATCTCACCGCCCACGGCAAGAACGGCGAAAGCAAAGTCTCGTTGCCGCTTTTCAGGCAGGAAGAAGACAGCGTGCCTCCCGCCGCCCCCACGCATCTGCATGCGGAAGTAGACAGCACGGGCGTGCTGCTGTTGCGGTGGAACGCCGTGCCCGACAAAGACTGCCAAGGCTACCGCGTATTTTTCAAACTCTCGCCGCAGAGCGAGTATGTGCAGCTAACCACACGCCCCGTGGCCGACACATTCTTCATCGACACCCTTTCGCGCATCACGGGGCAAAAATTCTTCTATGCCGTGGGGGCGGTGGACGAGCGGGGCAACGCCTCCGAACTGAGTGCGTGGGTGCCGGTGAGCAACGGCTTCCCCCGTCCGCCCGTGCCGCCCGTTTTCGAATTCGACGGTCCGTGCGACGACAAGGGCGTGACCTTGCGGTGGCAGAACAGCCCCTCTTCCTATCTGCGCGGACAGAGCCTGTACTATAAGGTAGACAGCTCCGACTGGGTGCTGTTGCAGGACTATCCCAAGAACACGCCCGACCAAGTGTTGCCGCAATCCCACTACTTTAAGTTTCCCGCCTCGCACTACAGCCGCCGCTATACTTTCCGCCTTTCGGCCTATGGCGAAGACCGCGAGAAAGACACCGTTTCGGCACCTTTCCCGCGCATCGTGGAACAACGCGTGCATCTCACCGCACCCCGTCCCATGCTGCTGGCCGACCGCGAGCGACATTTCGTGCATCTGCAATGGAAAAATCCCGAAAGGGGCGATGTGCGCAAAATCTGCATCTACCGCCGCGCCGACGGCAATAACAAGGCCGACGGCAACGCCCCCACCTTGTTGCTGGCCGCCCTCACGGACCAAGAAGCCCGCCAAGGCTATTACGTGGACGCGCAGGTAAAGATGAATACAGGCTATGCCTACCGTCTGCAAATCCAGTATGCCGATGGCTCATGGAGCGAGTTTTCGCCCGAAGCGACGATTGAGTATTGACGGGCGGCCCATTCGGGCCGCCCCCCTCAGTCGGCCAAGGGGAAGCCTTCGGTATGCCACGTGCAGAGGCCCGCCGAATCGGCGTAAATCAGAAAGCCCTCGTAGCGGTCGGCATGGCGTAACAGAAACGCCTGCGCCGAATCGACGCCCAGCACCATGCAGGCGGTGGCTAATGCGTCGGCCTCCCAACAGTCGCCACATAGAATAGTCGCACTCAATAGATTGTGTTGCACAGACCGACCCGTTTTGGGGTCTATGGTGTGCGAATAGCGCTTGCCGTTTTCCTCGAAATATTTGCGGTAGTTGCCGCTGGTTACCAAAGATTGGTCCTCTAAATACATGCGGGCCATCACCACCCGGTCGTCCATGGCGTTTCCGGCGGGTTTCTCAATGCCCACCACCCAACGGTCGCCGTTGGGTTTGCGCCCCCGCGCACGGATTTCGCCCCCCACGTCCACCAAATAGTGCGAAATGCCGAGACTGTCGAACATCCGCGCCACCAAGTCGGAAGCGTAGCCTTGCGCAATGGCGTTGAAGTCGAGTTGCAGGCGGGCATCGCTTTTCACCACCCGCCCGTTTTCGAGCCGCACCTTCTCCCAACCCACGAACCGCAGGATTTCGGCCAATTCCTCCCCGCGCAACGTGCCCGCCTTGCCCTCCGCCTCGCTCTTGTCTTTCTTGCTGAAACCGTAGTGCTTCACCAAAGGAGACACCGTAATGTCGAACGCCCCGCCCGTGAGCCGCGACACCTGCTGCGCCTTGCTGAACATATCGCAAAACATTTCGCTCGGCGCGAAATCCTCGTTCCGGTTCACGCGGCAGATTTCCGAGTTCTCTTTCCACAGCGAGGCGCACAAATCGAAAGCCTGCAGAAGCGAGTCCACGGCAGGTTGCAGTCTGTCGGCCGACAAAGCCTTTTGGGCGGTGTAATACGTCACTGCATAATACGAACCCTGGGCGAAGCCCGTCATTTTCCACACGTTTTCCTGCCGCGCGCACCCGCACGACAAGACGGCGCACAAGCAAAAGCACGCGCCCGCCGCAAGCCAAAGCCTCCCTTTCATAAATATCGTTTGCATAGAGCGCAAAAGTACATAAATTTGTCGCCCCGACGGTTTAAAACCCCGACGGCCCAAGCCGCCCAACCATTAAACCCCATACAACCCATGATTACCAAACAGGAACTCCGCAAACAGATTCGCGCCCTCAAGAAACAATACACCCCCGGGCAACTGCTCGAACTCTCGCGTCCCGTGGTGCAACAACTCGAACAGCACCCCGATTTCGTCAACGCACATGTGGTGATGGCCTACTACTCCCTGCCCGATGAGGTGGACACGCACGAACTCCTGCGCCGTCATCCCGACAAAACCTTTATCCTGCCCGTGGTGCAGGGCGACGACCTCCTGCTCAAAGTGTTCGACCCCGCGCAAGGCATGCGCATGGGCGTGCTCCATGTGGAGGAACCCGACACCGACCAACTTTTTACCGATTTCGACAAAATAGACACCGTGGTGGTGCCCGGCATGGCTTTCGACGCCAACGGCACCCGAATGGGACGCGGACGCGGATACTACGACCGCTTCCTGTCTAAAATTCCCCGCGCCCGCAGGCTCGGCCTCTGCTTCCCCTTCCAATTTGTCGATGCCGTTCCCTGCGAACCCTTCGACATCCCCATGCACGCCGTCATCGCCGGCCGATAACCCATCCCGAAAAATCTTCCTTATAGAGGAGGATTTGGTTGATAGATTGAAATGTATTATCTTTGTGCCCCTTTTGTATCTTGTGGTTGGGCTAAATGCGCTTGCAGAAGTCTGATTATAAGAAACAAACCATCTCGACGGGGATGGTTTTACAAGGAACCAATAAAAAACCAAACAATATGAAGAAACTATTCTATTCGGGCCTGATGGCCCTGACGATGCTCTTCGCCATTCCCGGCGTTGTAAGAGCCGATGATGGGGATGCCTCTACAGTGCCGACCCCGACGTTCACGCCGACTTCCGGCAGCACAGTTGCCCCGGGCGATGTGATTGATTTCACTCTCCCGACGGAGTATGCAAGCGACCAATCGTTGATGGTTTGTGTTCTCTATACGTTTGATGCCTCGGCATCGTTTGAGGAGTTTACTTATGACTATATAAACGACCTTATGGGTGATATGGCACCCGCCTCCCTCACCGGTATGAATATCACCATGTGGTTTGGAGGAGCAAGTGTGAGTGATGATGAAGATGAAGAAGAAGTGGGAATGAGCGGTGCCTGGACGCCGACGATACAAATACCCGCCGATGCATCGGGGACGCTTACCATGAGGGCTCATATGGTCGTGATAGATGCAGAGGAAAATGTTACCGCTTCTGAGATGGTGACGGCCACTTATACGGTAGAGGGTGAAGCCGCCCCTGTGGTAATAGAAGCGCCGACTTTCGATCCGGCGGACGGCACTGCGGTGACGGCGGGCACCGAGGTGTCGGTGGTATATAGCGGAGAGAAAGTGGACTGGACTGCCAATGCAACGTTTGCAGTTCTTTATGTTCTGAACAATCCTGACTTCGATTTTTCTCAATATAAGAACTACGACACCGATGTACCCGGCAATGTGGTATATCAAGATCCTATCGCCATCACCCAAAATACGACGATTACGGCCATTACGGTGAAATACGATATGGATAGCGAGGATATTATCGGTTGGTCCGAAAAGGTTTCGGCTTCCTACACGGTTAAGCCGGAAGAACCCGCCGAAGGTGTCTTCACCATCACTCCCGGTCCCCAAGCCCTTGTGTCGGTCGGTGAAAAAATCGAGATTGAGTATGCCGCTTCCGAGCTTATTTTTTATCAGTGGTTTGCCGACGAAGCCACGGCTAAAGCGGCTGCAACGGGTATGGATGCACCTTGGGTAACGTATATGGCCCCCAACTATATGCCGGAAGTGACTGTCGAGAAACCGGTTCTGAGAGTGATTGCGTTTGACGAAGACGACGAAGAGACGGTTATCGCCGACACCATTGTTGTATATGAGAATATCAACACTCCTTCCAGCGATCCCACCCTTGCCGTAACCGCCGCCGTTGCGACCACGGTGCACAACGACACGATTATTTTCAACGGCATGGCCTCTTTCTCCATGAAGGTGAACGGAGAGATTGCCGAAAACGACACCCTTACGCTTACCGCCACCCTCTGGACGAAGGAAAACTACGCTAACTATTTCAATTTTATCGATGAGGATAATACGCCCATCACCGACTTTTCGTATTTCGTTACCGCCAATTCCGGCTACGATACCCTTGAACTTATAGATGCCTACAACGGAGACTATGTGCTTGAGATCAGCCTCGCAGCTCAAACCAAGGCAGGGATGACCACTTTGGACGAAACCACGGTTTTCTTCAGAGTGACCAACTACGAAGACGGAACCGTTGAGTTCGATGAACCCACCCTTACCGTAGAAGCTGCCGGTAAATTCGAGATGGAAGGTGACAAGGTTGTGTTCGACAGCGTGGCCACCTTCAAGATGAAAGTTACCGGTCTGTCCGAAGGCGATGCCTTGAGCAACTACACGCTTACCGCCAGAATTTATGATGAAACGTCAGGTGAGTGGGGCGCGATTTTCGATGAGGAACCGTATGCCGCTACCGATACCCTCGCTACGTTCATCGGTATCTGGAACGGTGAATACAGTGTTGATTTCTTCCTGACCCGTATCACTGGAAAGATGCCGGAGGAATTGACGGCCACCACGATTTTCTTCAACGTAACCAACTACGCCGAACCGGTTGTTGTAGATCCTGAATTTACCGTAGCTGCCGCCGGCAAGAACGAGGTGGTTGGAGACACGGTGGTAGTATTTGACGGTGCCGCCGCTTTCAAGATGAATGTAGGTGAAATCACCGAAGGCGACAGCCTGAAGATTTCCGCCGAGGTTTGGACCAAGGCCGCCTACTTCGATATGGATAACGGTACGTTCGACAGCACCTATTCGTATGCCGTTACCGACACCCTCGCTGAATTTGCCGGTGTTTACAACGGCGAATATGCAGTGGTATTCCGTTTGGAACGCTATAGCATCAGAAACAGGGAGTTTGCTATTGTTACCGACACCACGATCTTCTTCAATGTAACCAACAACGAAGAGCCGTTGGCTGTGGAACGCAACAGCGAACTGGCGGGTGTGAACGTATACCCGAACCCCAACGCCGGTGCGTTCAACGTGGTAGTTCCCGAACGTGCCCGCATCGACATCTTCGGACTCAACGGTGCGAAGGTGTTGAGCCGCGAAGTGAACGCCGGAGTTGAAGCTTTCAGCCTCACCCACAGCGGCATCTACTTTGTACGCGTAATGGCCGGCAACAAGACCGCCGTTAAGCGTGTGGTAGTTCGCTAAATCTTTTGTGTGTGGCTTCGCCGCACGATAAAAAAAGCCCGTGAGAATTTCTCACGGGCTTTTTTTTCTGGATTTATCACCTAATGGTATAAAATTTTTGTAATTTCGCGGCGGATTGCAATAACAAAAACAAAATAAACAATAATTAAAATCATTAAGCCATGGACGTAAAGAAAATCTTGGCCGATTTGAAGGAGAAACACCCGGACGAACCGTTGTTCCTCCAAGCTGTGGAAGAGGTGCTCAACACCATCAAGGACTACTACGAAGCCCATCCGCAGTACGAAAAACACAAAATCATCGAACGTATGGTTGAACCCGACCGTATCTTCACCTTCCGTGTGGAATGGGTGGACGATAAGGGCGAGATTCAAATCAACACCGGCTACCGCGTTCAGTTCAACAACGCGATCGGACCCTACAAAGGTGGTTTGCGTTTCCACCCCAGCGTTAAGCTCGACACCCTCAAATTCTTGGGCTTCGAACAGACGTTCAAGAACAGCTTGACCACGTTGCCTATGGGCGGTGGCAAAGGTGGTTCCGACTTCAACGCCAAAGGTCGTTCCGACAACGAAATCATGCGTTTCTGCCAGGCTTTCATGATGGAACTGCAGAAATACGTAGGTCCTGAAACCGACGTTCCCGCCGGCGATATAGGCGTAGGTGGCCGCGAAATCGGTTACATGTACGGTATGTACAAGAAACTCCGCAGAGAAAACACCGGCGTTTTGACTGGCAAGGGTGCCGGCTGGGGTGGCTCCATCCTCCGTCCCGAAGCTACCGGTTTCGGTGCCGTTTACTTTGTGGAACACATGCTCAAGGCCCACAATATGGACATCAAGGGCAAGACCGTGGCCGTTTCCGGTTTCGGTAACGTTGCCTGGGGTGCTGTAACCAAGGCTACCGAACTGGGTGCCAAAGTGGTTACCATTTCCGGTCCCGACGGCTACATCTACGATCCCGAAGGTTTCAACCAGGAAAAGATCGACTATATGCTCGAACTGCGTGCCAGCAACAACGACGTGGTTGCTCCTTTCGCCGACAAGTTCAAGAGCGCCAAGTTCGTGGCCGGCAAGAAGCCTTGGGAAGTTAAGGTGGATATCGCCATGCCTTGCGCTACCCAGAACGAACTTCGCGAAGAAGACGCCAAGGCTTTGATTGCCAATGGTGTTACCTTGGTTGCCGAAGTTTCGAACATGGGTTGCCATGCCGATGCGGTAAACGCTTTCGTTGCCAACAAGACCATCTTCGCTCCCGGCAAGGCGGTCAACGCGGGCGGTGTTTCGGTTTCGGGCTTGGAAATGAGCCAGAACGCCGAAAAACTTTCGTGGACGGCGGCCGAAGTAGATGCCAAACTGCATCAGATTATGGCCAGCATTCACGAAAACTGCGTGAAGTATGGCAAGGACGGCAACTACATCAACTATGTGAAGGGTGCCAACATCGCCGGCTTCATCAAGGTAGCCGACTCCATGATCGAACAGGGCGTTTGCTAGTGTTTTGTCATGAAAGGTGAAGTCTGCGGGCTTCACCTCGATAAGGAAAAGGGCGGTCGCAAGACCGCCCTTTTTTATTTAAAATTTTAAGGTGTCGCGAAAATTTATTATATTTGCAAGATAATCAAAATTCCAGAAACCAAAATTCCAGAATATGAAAAAGCAACTACTCCTTTCGGGCCTAACCGCCCTGACAATGCTGTTTGCCCTGACGGGGCTGACCCGGGCACAGCACACCTTTACGTTTAATCCTCCCTCCGGTTCCACGGTGTCTGCAGGTGATGAAATTGAGGTTACCTGTACGCCGGCGGCGGATGTTAGCTTCAAGTGGTTCGCCACACGGGCGGAGGCGGAAGCTGAGGCACCGGCTATGCAGTGGGACCTTTATGGAGAAGATAATGATGGTCTTCCGACCGTCACTACGGGTGCAACCGTTTTGAAAGTGGGTATTGTAGGCGGTGATGTGGCCTATGCCGAATACACACTCGACGGCAATGCGGCGGCTCCCACGTTGGCGTTTCCGGAACTTACCGGAAATCAATACGGCATGTATGTTCCTTTCCATGCGGCGCTTACTTTAGAAGGTAAAGATCTTGAAAGCTTTGAGGTTTATTACTCTTTGTATGGAAAAGTACCTTCCAAATCGGAATACGACGATGACGATATCATGCTGGCTCGGGGCACAGACGGTTCTGCGGAAATCATGCTTACCGTTGCTGCCGCTCCCTATTTCAAGGCCATAGCCTATGCTACCGTTGATGGAGAGGAGGTCGTTTCCAATCTGGTGGAAATGGACATGACAGCCTATGAAGTGGCGAAACCCGAATTCATACCCGCCACCCCTGCGTTCGGCAATGTGGAAGTGCAGCCCAATACGGTTTTAAAAATCAAGGACAATACGCTGACGGGAGCGGAAGATGAAAAGGGTGCCACGATTCTTTACAGTATGGACGGGGAGACCCTTCCGCTTGAGTCGGCTTATTACGATGATGAAAATCCCAACGTATTCTTGTATAACGATGAAAAAGGCATCACGATTACCGAAGACGTTACCATTATGGTAATTGCCTATAAAACTATAGGCGGCGATGGTTTCGGACTTGCCCCGTCCGGCGGTTCCGAACTGCTTCGTACCCGTTTCACGGTGGCCAAACCGACGGTAGAGGTGTCGCTCAGCACTCAAGAATGGGCGCTCGGTACGGAGGCCCCCACGGTGGGTATTGTTACCCCCGAAGGCGTAACCTTGGGACTGGAGGCAGGCAAAGCGGCGCTTAAGCTTTTTAGATACAACAGTGAAGATCCGGACCAGAGTTTGACCCAAATCATCACCGACAGCGGCACTGCCATCGACATGAGCGCGGCCATTGCAGCCGACCGTGTTGATACTTGGTTCTTTGTATGCAGTCTTGTAAAGGGAGACAATACCGAGGAAGACTTCGAAGGCGATTTGAGGGTGAATCCCGAATCGTTGATGTTGGATATTGTGAAGGATGGAGAGAAACCCGAAGCTCCCCGATTCAGCCACCCCTCCGGTGAAGTGGAATCGGGTACGGAAGTAACGCTTACCTGCGCCACCGAAGGAGCCACCATTTATTACACCTATGGAACCGAATTCATTACTACGCCTTATACGACTCCCTTTGTTATCACTTCCGACTGTACTATCCGTGCCATGGCGGAAAAAGACGGCGTAGAGTCGGATGTAGTGTCCGCTACCTACAGGTTGAAACGGGCCGCCCTTCCCGAACCTACGGTTACGCTTACGCCTGCTCCCGGTGAAATAGAAGCCGGTACGGAAATCGAGATAGAGGTGGATGCCGAAAAAGTTTCGAACGAAAAAATTTCGGCCATTTACTACAGACTTTATCCCTCGGAGGATTCCGCCAACAACGACAAGGATCCGATTGCAAATGTCGGTTTCCTGTATCCCGATGACGGCAAACCCGTTCCCACCGTTGAAAATCCCGTGCTCCGCGTAGGTGTTTTCCGTTCGCAGGAAAGCCCTTATGAGATAAGACAGTGGGACTATGCCGTGTTCACCTACACGTTTAAGGGAGAGACCGCTATCGAAGCCGGTGAACTGGCTGGCGTGAACATCTATCCCAACCCGGCGGAGGGCGAATTCAAGGTGAACGTTCCCGAACGTGCGCGCATCGAAATCTTCGGCATGAACGGTGCCAAGGTGATGAGCCGCGAGGTGAACGCCGGCGTTGAAGCTTTCCGGCTCAACAGCGGCATCTACTTTGTACGCGTAACGGCCGGCAACAAGACCGCCGTGAAACGCGTGGTAGTGCTCTAATCCGAGGCTCTGCCTCGATAACCCGAAAAGGGCGGTCGCAAGACCGCCCTTTTTTATTTGCATGGAAAAATGTTTACCTTTGCAAATTAGCCTTTTGTTGAAGAAAAGCCCTATGATGAAAGCAGCAGGCAGGTTTTTGCTTTGTGTCGCCCTAACGGCGGTTTCGGTATCGTGTTTCCACAAGGAAGATTTCGATATGGGGAAACTGGCCTCCGACCCTGTTCATTACGATATAGCCATGCCGCTTGTCGATGCGCATCTCACCCTCGAGAACATTATCGACACCAAAGGCGGTCTGTTCGTTCCCGACGAAAACGGTTTGCTTCACCTTGTCTATACCACCGCACCCTACGAAAAGAAAATCATCGACAACCTCACCTTTAACAATTATACCGTCCGTTTGAACGCGAGCGGCATTCCCTACAAGCGTCTCGATACCCTCCTCGCGTTCCACTCGCAGGATTCGGCGACCCTCGAAACCCTCCATCTGCCCCAGGGTACCGAAATCAAGAAAATATATTTGAACTCCGTGCGCTTGAGTTTCTCCGTCTCCAACCGTTTTGTGGATCCTTTGGATTGGAAGGTGCGCTTTCCCAATGTCAAGGATGCCTCGGGCGCGGAAATTTCGTTGCAGAGACGCATCGAGGGCGACCATACCGAAGAAATCGTGGTGGAATATCCGCAGCTCTGCATAGAGATGGAGGGGCCTACGCCTTATGTGTTGCGCGAGGACGAAGTGCAGGTGGATATGCGGAACATGACCGAAGACAGCACATTGTATTGGGGAGGCTATGATATTCAGGGAAGTTTGAGCAATCTGCTTTTCAGTAGGCTGGAGGGTTATATGGGAACGGTGGATTTCGCTTTCGTCGGTCTCATGCCCATAGAGGGGCTGGGATTGGAGCGTATGGAGGATGTTACGTTCAATGCGGCCACCCTCAACACCGATTTGTTGCTGAAGGGCGTGAGCGCGCCGGTGCGCATCTCGAAATCCGTTGTAGAGATACGTAATCAGACGGGCGTTCAGGAGATGGAGGTGTTCGAGCCGGGCTACGATGTGCCTTACCCGCCGTTCGACAAGGTACCCTTGGAGGAAGAAACGACCACAAAATCGGATGTGAAGGATATGTTGGTAGACCGTCCGTCGCGCATCTCCTTTGCGGTGCAGGGCGCAATGAATCCCGATGGTGAAAGGGACCAAATGCAGGCTTTTGAGCAGGATGCAAGCATTAGGATGACACTTGCCTGCGATGTGCCGGCTTGGTTCTCGGCAAGCAACTATACGCTTTCCGATACAATAGCCTTGTCGTTGGTCGGCGACGATACGCAAGTGAATTATTTTACCCTCAAGACTATTTTCAAGAATGCGTTCCCGCTGGATTTCAGCGTGGATCTCGTCTTCTTGAAACGAGACTACAGCCCGGCGCTCGTTTTGTTCGAGGACCGTGTTGTGGAATCGGCCACCGTGGGACCGGAACCCGACCTGCATGTTGTTGAACCCTCGGTAGCGGGCTTCGAAGACGAACTGAACGAAGAACAGGTGGCGGCGGTCCGCGAGGCGGCCTATGTGGCGATTCGCGCCAGGATAAACACCTATCAGAAAGGCGATGTAAAAATTTATATGCCTTCCGACAACGAGAGTTTTTTCAATGTCAAGGTAGGTTTCAGGGCCAAGGTGGAGCAGTCGAATTTGTTTTAAGCGAGAGATGAATATGGGAATCTGTATGAAAAGAGGCGTGGCGGTGCTGGTGATGGCGGCAGGTTTGGCCGTGTCCGCCAAAATTTCCGCACAATCGTCGTCGAGTCTCTATTTTATGGAGATTTCCACGCAGCGGCAAACCTACAATCCCGCTTTCATCGCGCCCTACGAAACCTCTTTCACCGTTCCTTTTCTGGGCGGTCTGCACGCTCGGGTAGACAACAACTTCTTTTCGTGGAACGCCTTGGTGCGTCGTGACGATTTCGACAGTCTGCATATGGATTTGCAGAAGCTGGTCGGCAAGGCGGGCAACCATGCGCGTGTCATGGCCGAGGCCGAGGCCGAGATTTTCCGTTTTTCGTGGCGCAGGGGACGCGATAATTTTCAAATCGGTCTGAATGTGCATGCCGATATGCAGCTCATTCTCAAAAAAGAAACACTTTCTTTCCTGATGCAGGGCCCCGGTGCGCATATAGGCGATAACTTGCTTACGGGCAACCGTCTGGATGTGAACAGCTACGCCGCGCTGTATTTCGGCTATGCCCGTCAGGTGTCCAAGCATCTTACCGTGGGCGGTCGCGTCAAGGTGTTGCAGGGGCTTTGGAACCTGCATACAGACAAGCTTACCATTGCTTTCGACATACAGAACGAAGATATGAGCGACCCCGACGTGGTTCCCTACCGCTACGAACTCGGCGTGGGCGGGCGGATGCTCACCAATCTGCCGCTCGACATCGACAACCGCAAGTTGGGGTCTCTGAGTTTTCCACTTTTGAGCATGGGGGCGGCCATCGACCTCGGTGTAAGTTATGATTTCGGCAACTGGAACGTTTCGGGAGCGATACGCGATTTGGGTTTCATCGTGTGGGGTGACGACCATGCCGCGCAATACCGTTCGTATAAGGGCATCGACGATTGCCATTTCAGCGGCATCCATTTCGACGAATTCAAAAAAGACGATTTTCGTTTGGGTTCCTATATGGTCAATACCTTCACCGGGCTGCTCGACACGTTGAACTTTGCGCAGGACACCGTGAAGAATTCCTATACCCGTGCGCTTCCGGCACGCTTCACCGTTTCGCTTTCCTATACGCTCCGCGATATTCACGTTTTCGGCGTGGCGTTCGACGGTATGTTCTACAACCGGTATTTCTCGCCCGAACTCATGATTTCCTATACGTGTATGCCCGGCCGCAATTTCGGGGTCTGCGTGAGCAATACCTTCTCATCGGGCAATGTGCTTGGGCTTGGGCTGGCGTTTGTGGTGAACGCGGGACCGTTGCAGGTTCATCTGGGAGTGGACAGGCTCAATTCGTTCAATGTGGCGGGGATGCGGACCGCCAATGTGAATTTCGGGCTCAATCTTGTCTTGGGCAAATCGCGTTATGATTGGTTTACAGGAAAAAGCATGTAGCGGCGCGGCCTTGCTGCAACCTTTCTTCACTCTCACCGAGCGGCAGTTGTCTTGTTTCGAGGCCTTGGGTGCGCTCTATGCCGAATGGAACGCCAAGATCAATGTGATTTCGCGCAAGGATATGGGCAATTTCTATGCCCGTCATGTGTTGCATAGTCTGGCTATCGGGCGGGCCGTGCAGTTCTTGCCCGAGAGCAGTGTGGTGGATGTAGGCACGGGGGGCGGATTTCCGGGTATTCCTCTGGCTATCCTCTTTCCCGATACGGAATTTACGCTTGTGGATTCCATTGCCAAGAAAATCAAGGTGGTGGAGGCCATCAAAACCGAGCTTGGGCTTACGAACGTGCGTCCTGTATGGGGGCGCGCGGAAAACCTCCGTGCACGTTTCGATTTTGCCGTGAGCCGCGCGGTCTGTGCCATGCCCGAATTCTACACCTACGTCAAGCACCTCATATCTCCCGTTCATCGCCATTCCCTGCGCAACGGCATTCTCTATCTCAAAGGCGGGGATCTGACCGAAGAACTGCGTCCGTTTGCAGGGCGGATTCACGAATACCCCATTACGAGCCTGTTCGATTTGGAAGGGGAGTTGTTTGATTTTTACGAAACCAAAAAAGTAATACACCTTGAATTTTAACTTGATAGACATCGACAAGATGGCCAGCGTGGCCGTGAATAATTGGCGTTCCGACTGGGCCGATCAACTTATGATAACCCTCAGCGGCACATGGATATGGTCGCCGCTCTATGCGTTTCTGATAGGTTTGATGATTTATACCTACCGCCGTGCTTCGTGGATGGTGGTGTTGGGTGTGATTCTCCTGGTAGGGATGGCCGACTGGACGAGCGTGCATTTCTTCAAGAATGTGTTTATGCGTTTGCGCCCCAGCCGCGACCCTTCTCTGGAAGGCCTGTTGTTTCTGCCTCATGGACGCGGAGGTCTCTACGGTTTCGTATCCTCGCATGCGGCCAATCTTTTCGCTATCGCCGCCTATGTGACGTGGGTGTTGAAAAAACGTTTCAGGATATTCGGCTATGGCATCATGTATGTGTGGGCGGCGGTGATAGGCTACAGCCGCATCTATCTGGCGAGACACTTTTTGGGCGATGTGGTCTGCGGAGCCCTGTGGGGCATGCTCTTGGCCTACGGCATGACGTGGCTCATTCATTCATGGCTTTCCAAAGCATATCCTTCAGCGTCTCAATACCTATACCTGCCACGGACGAGATTAAAACGAAAGGAAGCCCGGCGGGAAGTTTCTTCTTGAGTTCGGTTTCGGTTTTCTTGCACTCGGCGGGAGAGAGAACGTCGCATTTGGTAACGGCCAGCACCCGCTGTTTGTCCAACAGTTCGGGATTATAACGCTCGAGTTCTTTCCGTAGAATTTCGTATTGGTCTGCAATGGGCTTTTCTTCCGAAAGGCTGCACATGAACAGCAACACGGCGTTGCGTTCGATATGGCGCAGAAACCTTAGCCCCAAGCCTCTTCCTTCGGCCGCCCCCTCGATGATGCCCGGAATATCGGCCATCACGAACGATTTTCCGCTGCGGTAGCCCACCATGCCGAGATTGGGCACAAGCGTGGTGAAAGGGTAGTCGGCGATTTCGGGTCTGGCCGCCGAAACCACGGAAAGGAGCGTGGATTTGCCGGCGTTGGGAAATCCCACCAAACCCACATCGGCCAGAATCTTAAGTTCGAGGATTTTCCATGCCTCTATGCCTTCTTCTCCGCTTTGGGCGTATTTGGGCGTCTGATTGGTGGCCGATTTGAAAAAGTCGTTGCCTTTGCCGCCGCGTCCGCCTTTCATCAAAATCACTTCTTCACCGTCTTTCGTCACTTCGGCTTCCACTTCGCCCGTTTCGGGGTCGCGCACGATGGTGCCGAGAGGCACTTCCACATAGATGTCCTTGCCGTCGGCGCCGGTCATGCGGTTTTCGCCGCCGTTGCCGCCGTTTTCGGCAAACAGGTGTTTGGTGTATTTGAGATGGAGCAGGGTCCATAGCTGGGCATTGCCTTTGAGGATGATGTGACCGCCGCGTCCGCCGTTGCCACCGTCGGGCCCGCCTTTAGGTGTTTTCTTGCTGCGGTAGAAGTGCATGGAACCCGCCCCGCCGTTGCCCGAGCGGAAAAAAATCTTTACGTAGTCTACAAAATTGGAAGTCATGGCGTGTTGGCTATTTGCGCAAAGTTACGTTATGGCGACGATTTTGCAAGGTATTTTGTTTATTCCGAGGAAATGTCTATCTTTGCCCTCCCGAACCAAAATGGCGCGATAGCTCAGTTGGTAGAGCAACGGACTGAAAATCCGTGTGTCACTGGTTCAATTCCAGTTCGTGCCACGTGAAACGAGCCTCCATGCGGAGGCTCGTTTTTTTTTTGTATCTTCGTTTCCCCTAAAAAATAAAGGATATGAAAAAACTATTTTTCTTTACCGTGCTGTTGATGGCGGCACTTTTCACAGCGAATGTATCCGCCCAACACGTGTACATAGACGACCCTTGCGCCAACGGAAGGCCCGGTACGGCTTGGAATGCTAAAAACTTGAAAATCGGTTCCGTTGATCTGATTTCTTCAGACGGTCTTCCTTGGCCGGCATGGTTCTACGACCCCCAAGGTCAGATCTTTGGAAGTCCGGTTACGGATAAGATTGATGAACTTTCGGTTGTCGAATCCAACATTATCCGCGTGGATGAGAAGGGTGAGATGTTTCTCCAGATGGAGTGGTATGCACGTACGCTGATGGGGAGCAGTATGCGGAACTTTGGTGCACGTATCCGGCTCAACAGTAGCAATGAGTGGGATACGCTCTTCACCCTGCGGCCGGAAGGCGGTCGTTTCCCTGCGTATACCCAAGGTTACGAAGGTTCTGTAGAAGTTTCCCTCGGCGAAAAATACAATGGCAAGAGTGTGATTTTCCAGCTTTTCTTCTACAACGATCCCATCGCCAACGATGCGTTTATCATGGCTTTCCGCAATGTCCTGCTGGCGAGTTACAGCACCGAACCGAGTGTTAATACACAAATCGTCACCCCTCAGGTTGCCTATGGAGATACGTATGAGGCTACCTTGAATTGCATCAATCGAAGTCTCACGCCCCTTACGGACATCGAATACGCCTATTCCGTCAACGGAAAAGCCGAAAAAAGACAGTCCGTATCTTTCCCCGATACCGTGAAAAGCAAGAGTGGGGCTGCCCGTACCAATTTCATTTTCAATATCACGGATGCCGATATCGACACGACGAACCGAATCCAGCTTTGGCCGGTATCAATCGACGGTAAGACCCCTGCATTGAAGGACACACTCGACTTCACGCTGACCGTAGTGGATGAATCTCGTTTGGATCAGGATTATGTACCTGTTTTGGAATGTTTTACGTCTGCCACTTGCAGTCCTTGCCGTGCGTTGAATCCCGAACTGAATCCGGTTTTAATCGAACTGAAGAAGGCCGGCAAACTCAATGTGGTGAAATATCAGGTGAATTGGCCTGGTGTCGGTGACAGATACTATATTTTTGGCAACCAAAATCGTATTGATTATTATAAGGTTAACGTTGCTCCCACGCTTGTCTTCAATGGAATGGAAAAATGGAATCAGATAACCTATCCTTTCGACAACTTACTGAACAATTTGCGTAAAGAAGCGGAATCCGCCTCGCAGAAAAAGGCGTTCTTCACAATCACGGTGAATAAGGCTGAGGTGAAACCCGATTCCACTGTGGAACTCGATTTCGACATCACCTCGCATCTTCCTGCAACCAAACCTCAGCGTATGGATGTCTACGCTATGGTTATCGAGGGAACTACACATGGAAATAGGGTCATCGTCGTGGAACAGGACTTCCACTATGTCAATATGGCGTTTGCCACGCCTGCTACAGGGAAAATATCCTATTTTTTGCAGGAACTGACGAACGACTATACCTATACCCTGAATATGAAGAAGACCAATGTGGAGGAACTCAGCGATTTGCAGGTGNTGATTTTNNTACAGGATCCNACCGACAANTATATNTACCANTCGNNGNGTGTCNTNATGGGNNNCGGCGACCACTANACCGCAGTGGAAGACGAAGCATTGGCGCAGGTGGCGATCTATCCTAATCCCGCCGCGAATACGGTATATGTGGCGGGTCTCGAAAAGGCCCGTGTGGAGATTTTCGACCTCGGNGGCCGTCGGGTTTACGAAAAGACCGGTGCCGACGGNGTNTTGGANNTNTCGNTNGCTTCGTTCGCCAAGGGTGCCTATGTGGTGCGCATCGCACAGAACGGAGCCGTGGCTTCGCGTAAACTGGTGGTTAAATAAAGATACTATGCTTAATAAAACCAAAGTCCGGAATATGTACCGCCTGCTCGAGAAGGAGGTGGTTCCGGCATTGGGGTGTACCGAACCGGTTGCGGTGGCCTTGGCGGTAGCCAAGGCCACCGAGACCCTTCGGCAGACAACGGGCAAGAAAACCTTGCTTCCCGCAAAAATCAAGATAGTCACCAGCCTGAATATCTACAAGAACGGCATGGGCGTGGGCATTCCCGGCACCGACATGACCGGTCTGTATATCGCCGCCGCCTTGGGCGCTATCGTGGGCGACTCCAAAAAAGAATTGGAAGTGCTTTCGGGCGTGAAGCCCACCCACGTGGAAACGGCCAAGCGTTTTGTGGAGAAAGGCGGGGTGGAGATAGAAGTTTCGGGCAAGGTGAACAAAGTCTATGCCGAAGCCGTTTGTTCCGCACAAGGGCATCGGGCGCGTGCCGTTATCGAGGGCACGCATCAGAACATCGTTTTGGTGGAGGCCGACGGCAAGAAGATCTTTGCCAAGAAAGCCGCCAAGGATGGCGCGGATTCGGAAGAATCGCTCTACGACATCACGATGGACGAAATCTACGAATTCGCCCTCAAACAACCGTTCAAAGATATAGAATTCATCCTAGGCGAGGCAACCCTCAACAAAAAGCTGTCCGACTACGGGNTCAAGCACAAAAGCGGCATGGGCATCGGNGCCACGNTGTTGCATTGGATGAAGGAACGCAANCTGTCGGGNNCNAANTGTCTGGTGGAATACGCTATGGCGTTGACCGCCGCCGCTTCCGANGCGCGTATGTCGGGNGCNNTGNTGCCGGCCATGAGCAATTCGGGCAGCGGAAACCAAGGCATCACGGCCATGATGCCCGTGCTTGCCGTAGCCGAAAAGACCAAGGCGAGCCGCGAGAAGTTGGCGCGTGCCTTGATATTGAGCAACCTCACGGCCATNCATATCAANCATGGNTTCGGCAGGCTCAGCGCGGCCTGCGGTTGCGTGGTGGCTTCCACGGGCGCGGCCTGCGGCGTGTGCTATCTGTTGGACGGCAACGGCGAGCAGNTNAAATACGCCATCAAGAACATGATAGGCAACCTCACCGGCATGGTGTGCGACGGTGCCAAGTTGGGCTGTGCGCTCAAGGTGGCTTCGGGCACGAGTGCGGCCATGCAGGCGGCCATCTTGGCCAAGGAGAACGTATATGTGCCCGGCTCCAACGGCATTATCGAAGACGATGTGGAACGCACCATCGCCAATATCGGNAGAATCGCTTCCGATGCCATGAACCAGGCCGACGAGGTGATTCTCGACATCATGGTGAANAAAAAGTAGCATATAATATTAATAAAAATGATAAACTACAAGGATTTGGGCTTGGTAAACAGCCGCGAGATTTTTAAGAAGGCGATGGAAGGCCACTATGCGATTCCCGCTTTCAACTTCAACAATATGGAGCAGTTGCAGGCCATCATACAAGCNTGCGCCGAAACCCGCTCGCCGGTTATCCTGCAAGTGTCGCGCGGCGCCCGTCAATACGCCAACCAAACCTTGCTCCGCTATATGGCGCAGGGCGCGGTGGAATACGCCAAGGAACTGGGCGTGAACGTGCCCATCGTGCTTCACTTGGACCACGGCGACAGCTTCGAAACCTGCCNGAGCTGCATCGAATACGGCTTNTCGTCGGTGATGATAGACGGTTCCTCCCTGCCNTACGAAGAAAACATAGCCCTCACCAAAAAAGTGGTGGAATACGCACATAAATACGACGTTACCGTAGAAGGTGAATTGGGCGTGTTGGCCGGTATCGAAGATGAGGTGCAGGCCGAAACCCACACCTACACCCGCCCCGAAGAAGTGGAGGATTTCGTAAAGAAAACCGGTGTGGACTCGCTGGCTATTTCCATCGGCACCTCGCACGGCGCCAACAAGTTCAAGCCCGAACAATGCACCCGCAACGCGCAGGGTATCTTGGTTCCGCCTCCCTTGCGTTTCGATATTCTGAAGGAAGTGGAGAAACGCATTCCCGGCTTCCCCATTGTGTTGCACGGCTCCAGCAGCGTGCCTCAGGATTTGGTGGCCATCATCAACAAATACGGCGGAGCCATGAAGGATGCCGTGGGCATTCCCGAAGAACAGTTGCGCGAGGCGGCTTCGTCGGCGGTCTGCAAGATCAATATCGACAGCGACGGACGTATCGCCATGACCGCCGCTATCCGCGAGGTCTTCGCCACCAAGCCTTCCGAGTTCGACCCCCGCAAGTATCTCGGCCCGGCCCGCGATTGCCTCAAGAAACTCTATATCCACAAGATTATCCATGTCTTGGGTAGCGAGAACCGCATCTAAATCTTTGTTGCTTCTTGCCATAGGGATGCTTTTCGGGGCTTGCCGTCCCGAAATTCCTTTGGTGGGCCTCGGCATCGACGACACCTATGCGGTGCCGCGCATGAAGGCCTTGGTACTGCATCCCCAATACACGGGAAGCCGCTATATATGGACCTCTCCCGATAACACGGGCCGCGACAGCGTGGTGTCGGAGGAACGCGATTTGGTATTCTTTTCGGTCGACACGGGCACCTTTCGCTATCGCTTGCAGATAGAAGATGCCGAGAATCCCTATACGCATGAAGTGAAGATTGTGGTATGGGAAGAAGAAGTGGCCTACAGTCCCTATATCGCCCGCGTGTATGAGTATTGTCCCGCGCCGGGGCAGTTCGTGAATCTCTTGCCGGTCTACGAAAAGGGCGACACCTATGCCTCCATGTGCAGGAAGGCCGAACAATCCATTTCCGGCACCAACAACACCTTGATTTCGTTGGGCGCCTACGGAGGTTATGTTACCTTCGGTTTCGACCACAGCGTGATGAATGTGGCGGGCGAATACGATTTCAGAATATACGGCAATGCTTTCTACGCCTCTTCCGGTGCCGCCCAAGGGGGCAGCAGCGAGCCGGGCATCGTGATGGTGAGCCTCGACCGCAATCAGAACGGCTTGCCCGACGACGAGTGGTTTGAGCTTGCGGGGAGCGAATACTTTAAGCCCGAGACCGTGCACGGCTATCAGATTGTCTACACCCGTTCCGACACGGCAGAAATCCGTTATACCGACAACTTGGGCGGCGTTGGTTTCATTCCCCGGAACAGTTACCACACGCAGGAGTATTTTCCGCAATGGGCGGAGGGAGCGAGCCTGCGTTTCGGCGGCACGAAACTGGCGGATAATTTCAAGCCGGAAGGCAATTCGTATGCGTTCTTTCCCTACGATTGGGGCTACGCGGACAATCACCCCAACGAGGAGGCCGAAAAATCGAGTTTCAAGATAGATTGGGCCGTGGACGCAAACGGAAAACCCGTGTATCTTCCCTGCATCGATTTCGTGCGGGTATATACGGGGGTGAACCAAGTGTGCGGTTGGTTGGGCGAAACCTCCACCGAAATTTCAAAAGCCGAAGATCTCCATAATCTATANTAATCGAGAGGGAATCATCAAAAAGATTTTTTCTTTAAATAAAAAGTATTATTATATTTGCNNCCCGTTTCGTNNGAANNNANATAGGTTTTGTTTGGTTAACCTAAAGNGNCTNANGACNNTANCGGCCGTCCGAAGACATACCCTTGCGACGGCAGGGGTATGNNCGGACAAATTTANNCAATCCGCANNAGAAAACAAAGAAACAAAATAACTTAACTAAACAAATTTTAAACAATGAAGAAACTATTCTATTCGGGCCTGATGGCCCTGACGATGCTCTTCGCCATGCCTGGCGTTGTGAGAGCAGAAGATGAAGGTGGGGCGACCACTACTGTGTCGGCGCCGAGTTTCACAAACGCTGGTGCGGTAGTGACGGGCGAGGCCTTGAAAATCGAATGGCCCGAAGGGCTGGAGAGTTATCACGATTATCGTTTTATTATCTATGTTGAAAATGACGAAACAACGGAGTTGAAGTGGGATGGCACGCTGATGGAACTCTCGGCTGCGATGAGGACGGATGGCCCCAGTACTGACCTGGACGATGATGACGATGAACCCGCTGTGGAGGCTCCCGCTTTCAAGATAGCGATGTATGATGCGGATGAGGAAGAGTGGATGAAACCTGTTACGCTTTCCTCTACCGGTACGGTCAAGGTCCGCGCCCGTATGGCGGTGGCAGAGAACCAAAACTCGAAGGTTGAGCTTTCCGAAGAGTTCGACGCCATCTATACGGTTACGGAACGGGTAATTACCACCCCCACATTCTATGTAGGCAACGAGGCTGTGGCCGGCAATACGATGGAAGTGGAGAGCGGCGCTACGTTGACTTTCAAGCATGGCTATGAAACGGAAGAAGACGCCCAATATTACACGGTACTTTATGTTGTTGATGGCACGGATGAGGATTTCGAAGACTTGACAGGTGTCAAGGTACAAATGTATACTGGCGAAGACGACGCGATTACGATTGAAAAGGCGCAGACGATAAAGGCCGTTACGGCTAATATGGGCGGGGATATTTCCCTCTCGGAAATTGTAACGGTGGCCTTCACAATCAAGAGCGAGACTCCCGATCCCGCCACTCCCGGTGTCTTCACCTTCACCCCCGCGCCCTCCGAAACCGCAATGGATGCGGGCACCAAGATTACGGTTGTATATAGTGATGCAACTCGCGACATCTATTATCAGTGGTTTGTAGATGAAGCGACCGCCAAGGCGGCCACGTTTGATGAAGATTGGGCATGGATTACAGGTGATTTTAAGCCTGAATTGACCGCAGCGAAACCGGTTCTGAAGGTGGTTGCGCTTGACGACGACGAAGAGGTTATCGCCGACAGCGTAGTGGTATACGTGGTGAAAGCCGCTCCCGCTCTGCCTACCCTCGACCTCACCTTTAATCCTGTATCCGGCTCGTCGGTAGCTCCCAGCGCCAAAATCACGGTGGAAATTGCCGAACTGGGCGAAGGAGAGGAACTCGATTACAAGTGGTTTGAAACCAAGGAAGAGGCCGATGCAGCCCAATGGGATATGGATTGGTTTATATATGAAGACGACCAACCGGAAGCCTATCTGGAACGCGGTCTTGACAAAGATACGCTGTATCTCAAGGTGGCGTTGGTGGAAGTGGACGAAGATTGGAACGGCACCGTAAAGGGTTACGGTCAGGCTACCTACATCGTGGATATTGAACTTGTTGACAAAATCGTCATAACCCCCGCCAACAAAACGCTGGTGAGAGAAGGCGACAGCGTGAACATTGAGGTTGTATTCGGCGGCGAGGCCACCGAGGGAACCCTCGTTTACAAATGGTATGAGACGATAAACGCAGCCAATGTTGATATGAACTTCATGACCACCGCTCAAACCTACAACAATGCCATCAAGCCTGTCATCACCCGCGCGAACCCCATATTGATGGTAGGTTATAAGAACGCCGAGGGTTGGCTCATCAAGCCCGTAACGGTTGAATACTTCTTCGATCCCGTCGTTACCGGATTCACGGTAGAGGCTGCGGGCAAGAACGAGATGAAAGAAGACACGGTGGTATTTGACGGTATGGCTTCCTTTGTATTCCACACGGAAGGAAACGTTATCAACGGCCTCCAGGTAGCCGCCAAGCTCTACAGCAAGGACTACAGCGACACCATCACCACCAATTCGTATGACGCCACCGACACGCTTGCACAGTTCGTAGGTCTCTACAACGGCGAATATGTGGTGAACTTCAGCCTGCGTCACGCCTATGCGTCCGACAAAGACTCCGTGATGGCCGACACCACCATCTACTTCAACGTAACCAACTACGCCGAACCCGTTAATCCGGTAGATCCTGAACTTACCGTAGAGGCTGCCGGCAAGCATACGACAATCGCCGACACGATTGTGTTCAATGAGGCCGCTTTCGCACTGCAAATTGCCGGTGAACTCATCGAAAACGACAGCTTGGGCAACTACACGGTTTCCATCGAAGTCTACACCCAGGCCGCCTACGACGCTTGGGAAGAAGCCGACACCACCTATGTATACGGTGCCGACACCATCAATGGCAAGACCGTTGAATTCGCCGCTCTTGAAGAAGGCCGCTATGTGGCCCGCTTCTTCCTGACCCGCATCAACGGATTGATGCCGGAAGAATTGGAAGGCGCTCAGGAAATTTTCTTCCAGATAACCACTGAAGAAATTAACACCGCCATCGAGACCAACGAACTGGCGGGTGTGAACGTATACCCGAACCCCAACGCCGGTGCCTTCAACGTGGTAGTTCCCGAAAATGCCCGCATCGAAATCTTCGGCCTCAACGGTGCGAAGGTGATGAGCCGCGAGGTGAACGCCGGAGTTGAAGCGTTCCAGCTCAACCACAGCGGCATCTACTTCGTACGTGTAATGGCCGGCAACAAGACCGCCGTTAAGCGCGTGGTAGTTCGCTAATCACAAAGAGTTGTGCAGCTTTGGCTGCGGCTCTACGAAAAAGCCCGCGAGAGCTCGCGGGCTTTTTTTTACTTACTTAATTATGAAATCCTATGTTTGACAAAAAAATGACACTGGAAAAATTCTTTTACGATAACAAGAATGGCTTTGATACGCTCGTTTGGCTCCACAAGATATTCAATAAATTTTTCAAAGAGCAGAACGAGGCGGTTGCAACATATAACTCTCTCATTCGTCTTTACATGGATTTTAAAAAGGGATTTCAAGAAGAACAGGCAGAGAAGCTTAAGAAATATCTCTCTCTTATTCGCACCCAAACAGGAACAAATAAATGGGATATTTATAGGAATTGTGTCTTATGCATATACTGTAAGGGAAATGAAACAGGACATCGCATAGGCATTGAGTGTGTCTTTGAGGAAGAAACCTACGAGTATCCACTCGGCAAGTTACACATCTATATTGCATCATGGGCAGAACCGCACTTCGATTCTTATGAAGGTGAGTTGAGAGCGGCTTATCCTGAAAGTCACATATATAGTAAGTTTAAAAATCGCTTATTCCTTCCCATCGCAGCAATTACACCCGAAGGTAATAAAGATGTTATTATCTCTATCTTAGAGAAGACATACAACACCCTTAAAGGTATCATCGACAAACACAAATAGTCATTTGGAGTTGTCTATATTGATATTTTACCTTAATTTTGTAGTATTACTTTATAAAAGTAAATATGAATAATAAGGGTAAAATAAAGAGCTATCTCCTTGATTCATTTGGCTGGAATGTCGATATTGATAATTTCGAAAGCCTCAAAGGGAAACTGCCCTATGCCCTTTTAGGAGTTGCACAGTATGCCATTATAAGATGTTGGAGCTTTGAGGGCGTTGCCATAGCGCCGAAATTAGAAGAGGACTTTCGAAAAACAAGAAACCTAGTCGGCGCGGTGGAACGCGAGACAGGAATGCCAGCCTTGTTGATACTCGAAAGTCTCAACTCCTATCAGCGGCGCACGCTCATTGATAGTCGCATCAGTTTTATCGTACCCAACAAACAGATATATTTCCCATCCCTTGGGGTGTTGATGAATGAACGAGGATTAGGAGTACGTCAATCCGCATCGAAAAAACTCTCACCTGTGGCGACAGTCATCATCGTACTTCAACTCTCCAAGAAGAATCTACAAGGAAAAAGCGTGTCTCAGGTGGCCAAGATTATGGGCTATTCGGTCAAAACCATATCTCTGGCGCTTAACGAAATGGAACAACATAATCTTATATCTTTCAGACAGAAAGGACGAAAGAAGTTATTGGATTTTACATTGTCGCCAAAGGAATTGTGGGAGAAGGCCTATTCTTTGGCCGACAATCCGGTCGAGAGAAAAATGTTCGCCACAGAAAGCAGTATGGTGTCTAAAATAGGACTTAAAGCATCCGATTGGGCCTTGTCGGAAATCTCCATGCTTACCGCTCCACAACAAGAGGTTTTTGCCATTTATGCCCGCAATCCTCGCATAAAGGAACTGAGACTTAATTCTCATGATGGTTCTGCTATTATCGAGATATGGAAAACCAATCCGGCCTTGACGGCTGTTGATGGTCGTGTCGATATATTCTCTTTAGCGCTATCCTATAAAGAAGATGATGACCCTCGTGTAAGGAAAGAGATAGACAAGATTTTAAATAAGACGCTATGAAAGGAATAGATAAAATACGACAATATCTTGGCGAATATAAAGGCAACTATGTCATAATCGGTGGCACGGCCTGTAATCTCAATCTTGAAAATGCCGATTTGCAGGGAAGGGCTACAAAGGACATTGATATGATTGTGGTGTGCGAGGCTATTACATCCGAGTATTTGCAAAGTTTTTGGAATTTTATCAGAGCCGGAGGCTATTCGGCCTGGCAGGTGAAGTCCGAGAATGAATCTCATCGGTGTTTTTATCGATTCATAGACCCCAAGGATAGCGATTTTCCTAAATACATTGAGTTGTTCTCCCGGAAACCTGACTCAATCCAGTTGCCGGAAAACGCCCATCTGGTACATATACCTATATCGGAATATCTGTCAAGCTTCTCCGCGATACTCATGGATGATGACTACTATGACTATGCCGTCGGTCATGCAGTTGAATTGAACGGTGTTCAAGCCATCAATCAAGATGCTCTCATTGTCCTCAAAATAAAGGCATATCTTAATAATATAGCGCGGAGGGAAGCTGGTCAGAGCGTTCAGAGCGATGACATTGACAAGCATAAGAGAGATGTATACAGAATGGTGTATCTTCTGACTCCCGAAGATCGCTTTGTTGCTTCCGAGAGCATACGTCATGATATTCGTCGGTTTTTGTCAGCCATAGAAAGCGACCCGATTAATACCCAAGCCATTTCCCGTAATATGGGGGTTTCTGAAATTACACAGGATCAATTCATAGAAATCATCAGAAACGCATATTCCCTATGAAAATCCAATACGCTTCCGATCTCCATATCGAATTTAGCAAAAACTCGAAATGGTTAAAAGAGAATCCTCTCATTCCTTCTGCCGACATTCTTGTATTGGCGGGAGATATAGGGTATCTTGGCGATGCCAACTATGAGACACACCCATTTTGGAACTGGGCTTCCGAGAACTATAAACAGGTAATCGTTGTTCCTGGTAATCATGAGCTTTATGGATTCTTCGATATAAACGAACTGCACGCGGGTTGGACTTTGGAGATACGCCCCAATGTAAAGGCGTGTTACAACGTGGTTATTCCTATTGATGAAAAAACAGACATGGTAATATCCACGTTATGGGCGCACATTCCGGACACCGAGGAATATCTGACGGAACGATGTGTAAGCGACTTCCATCGAATCAGAAACGGTTTGTTCAGACTATCGGCGCAAAGATTCAATGAGGAACATGAAAAATGTCGCTCTTTCATAGAAAGGTCTGTTGCCGAAAACAAGGCCAAAAATCTTGTGGTTATCAGTCATCATGTACCCTCCTTCTTGCTTATGGCCGATGAGTTCAAGGGTAGTTCCATCAACGGAGCTTTTACTGTAGAATTAGGCAATTTTATAACAGACAGCCGTATAAACTACTGGATCTACGGCCATTCCCACCGGAATATCAACAAGGTTATCGGCACTACCCAATGCGTTAGTAACCAGCTTGGCTATGTTTTCCAAAATGAGCATTCGACCTTTCGTCGAGATGCTATAATAGAACTATAATCACATTCTTTTTTGGATTAAATAAAAGGGGGCGCTGCAAGCGCCCCCTTCTTTTTACAACTCCAAATCGCCGTCGACGATTTCTTCCCACGGCAGGCCGTTGGGCCCGAGTTCCTTGAGGAACGGATCGGGGTCGAACTCTTCCACGTTATACACGCCCGGTTTCTTCCAGAGACCTTTGAGCAACATCATGGCACCCACCGTGGCGGGTACGCCCGTGGTGTAGCTTACGCCCTGCGTTCCCGTTTCCTTATAGGCCACCTCGTGGCTGCAGTTGTTGAAGATATAATAGGTTTTCTCCTTGCCGTCCTTGATACCTCGGATGCGGCAGCCGATAGACGTCCAGCCCGTATAGTTGGTGCCGAGTTCGGCGGGGTTGGGCAGTACGGCCTTGAGGAACTGGATGGGCACNATTTGGTGTCCTTCGTAGTCGATGGGGTCGATGCGCGCCATGCCGATGTCCTGAATCACGCGCAGGTGGGTGAGGTATTCCTGNCCGAAGGTCATCCAGAAGCGGGCGCGTTTGATGGTGGGGAAATTAATCACGAGCGATTCGAGNTCTTCGTGATACATCAGATAGGATTCCTTGGCACCGATGCGGGGNTAGTTGAGCNGTTGNTGCACGCTCAGCGGGTCTGTTTCGTGCCAGGCGCCGTTNTCCCANAACTTGCCGCGTTGGGTAATCTCGCGGATATTGATTTCGGGGTTGAAGTTGGTGGCGAAAGCCTTGCCGTGATTGCCGGCGTTGCAGTCCACAATGTCGAGGTAGTGCATTTCGTCGAAGTGGTGCTTGGCGGCGTAGGCGGTGAAGATGCTNGTTACACCCGGGTCGAAGCCGCAGCCGAGAATGGCCGTGAGGCCGGCTTTCTCGAANCGTTCGCGGTAGGCCCACTGCCAACTGTATTGGTATTTGGCTTCGTCGAGAGGCTCGTAGTTGGCCGTGTCCATATAGTTGACGCCGGCGGCGAGGCAGGCATCCATNATNTGCAGGTCTTGATAGGGGAGGGCTACGTTGATGACCAGCTCGGGCTTGAATTTTTCGAGAAGCTGGGTGAGTTGGGGAACGTTGTCGGCGTCGATGGCCGCAGTTTGCCATTGCGCTTTCTTCAGGCCGCGACTTTCCAACGATTTCACGATGGCGTCGCATTTGGATTTTGTGCGCGAGGCAATCATCACATCGTCGAAAACTTCGGGATGGGATGCTACTTTGTGAGCCACTACGGTGGCCACGCCCCCGGCTCCGATAATCAAAACTCTGCTCATGGTCTTATTTTTTTTCTGCCACAAAGATATAACAAAACTAGGCTTTCACGAAGCGGAGGGTGCGGGTGGTGTTGCCGGAGGTGATGTGCAGCAGATACATGCCGGGGGTGAGGTCGGCAACGGGGAGTTGTGTTTTGCCGTTCAAGTGGTTGAAAACCTTGACNGGACGGCCCGAAAGGTTGAAAATCTCCACGGTGTANTCCTCTCTGTCTATGGAGAGGGTGAGGGTTTGACGGGCCGGCACCGGATAGAGGCTCACGGCTAATTCTTGTTGTGAGAAGCGGTTGGCGCTGGGCTCCCGAACGCCGTCCATGCCGAAGTTGTCGAGGCANAAATANTGCGGGAANACTTCGCCGAACTCGTTTTGCTGGTTGCTCATCACCGCAAATTCCACACGGTTCACCTTGCCCAACACCGAAAGGTCGAACCATTTCCATTCCTGCAGAATATAGTGNTCGCTGGCGTTGGCGCTGCGATANTCAATCAGATAGAGGTCGGTTTGGCCCACCGTGTCTTCGCCCAGNAAGCCCACGCAGTGCACCTTCATGAAATCGCCTTGNGTNAAGGCTGTTACACCGAATGCNTCGCCNTANAGGGCGCGGTTCACGGCCGTGGCGTTGTTGGTGAAATACGCACCGGCAATCACNNNNCCCGNNGTATCGGCGGTTCTCACCACGGCGGGTTGGGAAACGCTGNCANAGGCCANNGCGTAGGTGGCCGATTCGNNNGCACCTTCGCCCGCCGCACAGCGNAACGAGTTGAGGTCGTAGGAANCCGTGGATGCCGTGTCGTAGAGCGAGGAGGTGAGGTTGGCGTAGCCGAAGCCNCTCCANNANCCNNAGTTGNAGANTNCTGTCGTAGGTATANGTGTTNGAGAAAAGGAANTNTCCGCTGCGGAATTCCTTGGTTCCCGTTGCGTCATCGCCTAGATAATANCTTTCTTCTGCGAGGGTGAGGTTTTCGAAAGTGGCTACGGTGGTGTCGGAAATCTGTGCCTGAACGGATACGAAAGAGGCAATCGCCATTGCGCTTGCCCACAAAAGGGTAAAGAATGTTTTCTTCATATGTTTTGTTTTTGAGGTACGGGCCGAAGGTAGAAATAAATTTGTACTTTTCTAATAATTTAGTATCTTCGCAGTATTATGAAACAGGTACAGAAGAAAATAGGAAAGAATACAACAGTGTCCAAGAAAATTCTTTCGGGGCGTTCTGTAAAGCGTTCCGGAGTTTGTTTTTCTTTGGTGACTGTATCGGCAAAAGAAAGGGAAGCATACAGAGTTCCATCCTATGAGTATCTGCTTCCATGAGTATAGCATTCAAGTACTATCCTGCTACTTATATAATGCGAAGCCAAGACCCCAATACGCTTCGCATTATTGATTTATGGACGTTCAAATCCACGAAAAGCAACAAGCGCTATATTGTAGAGGTGGAAGCGTTTGATAAAGGCGTCTTCGGTTTGAAATTTTATTGGAAAGGTGTGGCGGATAGTCCTCGCAGATATTCTCTTCTAACCTATGACTATGAACCGAGAACCGTCATTTTTTCGTGCATACAGATAATGATGCGGTATTTTGAGAGGAATGATTGTGCATCCTTTGGCTTTATTGCCGCTCCCGACATTGAAAGCCGGGGTTCTTATACATCGGATATTCGGGAGAATAAGCGTTTCCGTTTTTACCGTCGTTTGATGCTGTCTCTGTTCGGTGCGGA
>JAAVBQ010000013.1:0-25612 GCA_014803485.1 bacterium
AAGATTAGAGTCTTTCCAATTGAACGGTGAAGTGACGCATCAGTTCGGCTTCCCAAACAATCTTGACACCGCGTTTGATTTGGTCGCGACGGTCAAACACGTTCTTGAGCGCCACGGCAATCACGTCCATGTGGTTGTTGGTATAGACACGGCGCGGAATGCAGAGACGGAGCAGGTCGAGGCCGCCGAAACGGTTTTCGCGCGTAACGGGGTCGCGGTCGGCCAGAATGTAACCGATTTCGCAACCACGGATACCGGCTTCCAGATACAATTCAACGGTAAGCGTCTGGGCGGGGAATTCTTCCTTGGGAATTTCGGTCAGGATACGGCGGGCATCCACGAAGATGGCGTGTCCACCGGCAGGACGCTGGTAGGGAATGCCGAATTCATCGAGGCGTTTGGCCAGATATTCCACCTGTTTGATGCGGGTTTCGAGGTTGTCGAACTCGGTGTTTTCGTCCAAGCCGACCGCCAGGGCGTCCATATCACGGCCGTTCATACCGCCGTAGGTGAGGTAGCCTTCAAAGGGAATGCAGAAGCATTTGGCTCCTTCGTACCAGTCTTCGTGACGGGTGGCGATGAAACCGCCCATGTTCACGATACCGTCTTTCTTGGCCGACATGGTCATACCGTCGGCGAGCGAGAACATTTCCTTTACGATTTCCTTAATCGTCTTGTTTTCGTAGCCTTTTTCGCGGGTCTTGATGAAGTAGGCGTTTTCGGCAAAACGGGCGGAGTCGAGAATCACGCGCTTCTTGTATTTGTCGGCAATGCCCCTCACTTCGCGCAGGTTCTGCATCGAAACGGGCTGGCCGCCGGCGGTGTTGTTGGTGATGGTGACGATGATGAAAGGCACCTTGTCGGCGTTTTCGGCCAGGGCCTTTTCCAATTTCTTGGGATCCACGTTGCCCTTGAAGGGGATTTCGAGCTGGGTGTCCTTGGCTTCGTCGATGGTGCAGTCGACGGCGGTAGCCTTGCGGCTTTCGATGTGCCCCTTGGTGGTGTCGAAGTGCGAGTTGCCGGGAACCACCGCGCCGGGTTTCACCAAGTGGCTGAACAATACGTTTTCGGCGGCGCGGCCCTGGTGGGTCGGGATTACGTATTCAAAGCCCGTGATGCGGGTGATGGTGTCTTTGAGACGGAAGAAGGACGAGGCGCCGGCATAGCTTTCGTCGCCCATCATCATCGCCGCCCATTGACGGTCGCTCATCGAACCGGTACCGGAGTCGGTGATGCAGTCGATGTAAACCTGTTCCGATTTAAGCTGGAACACGTTGTAGTGTGCTTCTTTGAGCCATTTNTCACGCTGTTCGCGCGTGCTTTTGCGGATAGGCTCCACCATCTTGATTTTCCAAGATTCTGCGAAAGGTAATTCCATGATGTTTATTTTTTAATTGATTTGTTTTCTTGGTAAGTGAACCGCAAACAGGGGTGCGGCATACGCAATCTTGCAAAGGTACAAATATTTTCTATCGTTTTCATACCTTTGCANCTTGTTCGGAAAGATTGATGTAAAATGACAGCCAAGAGAAAGATACTGATNGTNTATACGGGCGGAACGATAGGCATGGTGCGCGATTCGGTTACGGGCGCCCTGTCNCCTTTCCGTTTCGAGAACCTGATGGAGGCCGTTCCNGGNTTGAAGCTTCTGGAGGTGGAAATNAATGCCTATTGTTTTGATAAACTGATAGATTCTTCGGATATGGGGCCTGAGGGCTGGGTGCATATCGGGCAGGTGATCGAAGACAATTATGCGGACTACGACGGTTTTGTGGTGCTGCACGGCACGGACACGATGGCCTATACCGCCTCGGCCTTGAGCTTCATGCTCGAAAACCTCGGAAAGCCTGTTATCCTTACCGGTTCCCAACTTCCGGTGGGCGTGCTGCGCAGCGACGGCAAGTCGAATCTGGTGAACGCGCTCGAGATGGCGGCCGCCACCGATGAAGACGGCCAACCCATGGTGCGGGAAGTGTGCGTGTGCTTCGGCGACCGNCTTTACCGAGGCAACCGCATCACCAAATACAGCGCCGAATGCTTCGACGCTTTCCGCTCGGCCAATTTCCCGGTGTTGGCCAAGGCGGGCGTTCACGTAAAATGGTTCGAGGATATAAAGGACTATACGCAGAAACAGCCAGCCGAGGCATTCCGGGTGCAGAAACGTCTCGACAGCCGGGTGCTGATCCTCAAGATTCACCCCGGACTGACCCCGCAGACTGTGCGCGCCTTATTGGAAAACAACGACTTGAAAGGGCTCGTGCTGGAAACCTACGGTTCGGGTAACGCCCCCACCTCCGCCGCGTTCACCGATGCGCTGGGCATTGCCGCATGCCGCCGCATTCCGGTACTGAACGTTACCCAATGCGCCGAGGGCAGCGTGGAGATGGGCAAGTATGCCGCCAGCACCCAGCTGCAGAAAGCCGGGGTCGTTTCGGGCGGCGATATGACCTGCGAGGCCGCTGTCACCAAGATGATGTACCTTTTGGGCAAGGAGTTGAGCTATGAGCAGACCTGCCGTCTGCTGGGCGAACCCCTGCGCGGGGAAATGTCTTGCCNCTGATTTCGTGTGAACTTAGAATAAAAATAGTATCTTTGCACCTATTTTTTAAAACCCAAATTATTTAAAACCATGCAAAACAAAGGGGTTATAAGGTTTTTTGCCATAGCGTTCGCTATCATTTGCCTTTTCCAGCTGTCGTTTACGTTTTTTGCCCGCAAGGTGGACCGTCGGGCAGATGCCTTTGCCAAGGTGAACACCGAGGCACAAGCCAAAGCTTTGGCGGGAGACAACCAGACGCGCGAACGTTTTCTGGCCGACTCCATCTACAATGTCAAACATCAGTATTTCATCGATTCGGTAGGGAACGATGTGGTGTACAATATCTTGATTCGCAAGTACACCTACAAGGAATGCAAGGCCCGCGAACTGAACCTCGGTCTTGACCTCCGTGGCGGTATGAACGTCACCATGGAAGTTTCCACGGCCGATGTGGTGCGTGCCCTGTCGGGATTCAGCACCGATTCTTTCTTCAACAAGGTGGTGGATGAAGCCATTATCGTGAACCGCACCGAGCCCAACACCAATTTTGTGGATGTGTTTGCCCGCGTATGGAACGAAAAGGATCCCGAAGCGCAGATGGCGGCCATCTTCAGTTTTGAAATGAAAGATGTGAACGCCAGTTCCAAGAACGAGGAGGTCATCAAGGCCATCCGCAAGGAAACCGCCGGCGCTTTCGACCGCACCTATCAGATTCTGCGTACCCGTATCGACCGTTTCGGCGTGGCCCAGCCCAATATCCAGAAGTTGGCGCAGACCGACCGTATCCTGGTGGAACTTCCGGGTGTGAAAGACCCCGCCCGTGTGCGCAAGCTGTTGCAGGGAACGGCGCAGCTGGAGTTTTGGGAAACCTATGAATTCAGCGAATTGATGCCTTACCTGCAGGATGCCAACAGCTACCTGCTTTCGGTACAGAAACTCAATGAAAGCGAAAATCCCGAAATCAAGAAAGAAACCGCTCCGGTGGCCGAAGCCGACAGCAACGACCTCCTGGCCAAGATTGCCCAGAACACCGAAAACAACGAACAGGCTTTGGACGAAGCCCAGTATGCGGCTCAAAATCCGCTGTTCGCCGTGTTGATGCCGGCTTTCTACCAAGGCGATGTGCAACGCCAGGGGCCCGTGGTGGGTTACGCCCGTCAGAAAGATATGGACAAGGTGAATGCGATGCTGGAACAGTGCAAGGCCAAGTTTCCCCGCAACGCCAAGTTCGTTTGGTCGGTGAAACCGGTACAGGACAACACCGACATCTATTCGCTCGTGGCATTGAAAGTGAATACCCGCGACGGCCGCGCTCCGCTGGGCGGCGATGCGGTTACCGATGCCCGTCAGGACTTCGGTCAGAACGGCGGTGTTGAAATCAGCATGAGCATGAATACCGAAGGCGCCCGCATCTGGAAGAACCTTACCGGAAACAATATCGGACGTTCCATCGCGATTGTGCTTGACGATGTGGCTTATTCGTGGCCTACCGTAAACGGCGAAATCGCCGGCGGACGTTCTTCGATTACCGGTGGCTTCACCGTAGAAGAAGGCCAGGACTTGGCCAACGTGCTCAAGGCCGGCAAACTGCCCGCTCCCGCCAATATCGTGCAGGAAGCCGTGGTCGGACCTTCGCTCGGGCAGGAATCCATCACCCACAGCATGATTTCCTTCCTGCTGGCTTTCGTGATGATTCTTATCTATATGTACATATTCTATAACAAGGCCGGTTGGGTGGCCAACCTCGCTTTGGTTATCAATATGTTCTTTATCTTCGGTATCCTTACCTCCCTGGGCGCGGTGCTGACCCTTTCGGGTATCGCCGGTATCGTCCTTACCTTGGGTATGGCGGTGGATGCCAACGTAATCATCTACGAACGTATCAAGGAAGAGCTCCGCACCGGCAAATCGCTGCGCATGGCTATCCACGACGGTTACAAGAACGCNTATTCGGCCATTATCGACGGTAACGTAACCACCTTGATTACCGGTATCATCCTGCTTTATTTCGGTACGGGTCCCATCCAAGGTTTCGCCACGACCCTGTGCATCGGTATCCTCACCTCCATGTTCACGGCCATCTTNATTTCCCGTCTGGTATTCTCCCGCTGGTTGGACCGCGATGCCAACATCACCTTTAGCCATAAGTTCTCCGAAAACTTCCTTTCCAAGGTTCACTTCAACTTTATCGGAAAGAGCAAGTATTCGTTCATCGTTTCGGGTGTGATTGCCGTTATCTGCATCGTTTCGCTCTGCGTGCGCGGTCTGAGCCTGGGCATCGACTTTACGGGGGGTAGAACCTATGTGGTACGCTTTGACCAGGTGGTGAGTCCCAATGATTTGCGTTCCACCTTGACCGACGCTTTCGGCGGCGACGCTCCCGAAGTAAAGACCTTCGGCGCTTCGAACCAGGTAAAGGTTACCACCAAATACCGCATTACCGAAACCGGTCAGGAAGTGGATGCCGATGTAGAACACCGTCTGTACGAAGGCTGCAAGGATTTCTTTGTGGATCCCATCGATTTCCAGCTCTTCAACGAAGACAAGTCCGTGGGGCAGATCAGTTCCGAAGTGGTAGGGGCTTCCGTGGCCACCGACATTACCCGTTCGGCCTTTATCGCCGTGGCGATCGCGTTGATCTTCATCTTCGGTTATATCGCCGTTCGCTTTAAACGTTGGCAGTTCGGTCTGGGCGGTCTGGTGGCCTTGGTTCACAACGTGCTCATCTCCATCGGTCTGTTCTCGCTCTTCTATGGCGTGCTGCCGTTCTCGCTCGACATCGACCAGGCCTTTATCGCCGCCATACTGACCCTGATCGGTTACTCCATCAACGATACCGTGATCGTGTTCGACCGTATCCGCGAAAACATGGCGCTCTATCCCAAGCACAACCTGATAGACAACATGAACTCGGCCATCAACAGCACCTTGCCGCGTACCATCAATACTTCCTGCACCACCTTGGTTACCTTGCTGATGATTTTCATCTTCGGCGGGGAAGTTATCCGAGGTTTCGTGTTCTGCATTCTCTGCGGTGTGATTATCGGTACGTATTCGTCCATCTTCATCGCTTCGCCCATTTCCTACCGTCTGTTGCTCCGTAAGCAGAACAAGGATCTGGCTGCCGCCAAAGCCAAAGGCATCTATACGGCCAAGGCCTAATCCCAAGCGAAGGAAGGCACTTGAAAGCGCCGGACCCGACAGGGTTCGGCGCTTTTTTAGTTGTCTGAGGCATCGCTTTAACAAAAATTAAAATTTATTTCTTTGAAAAATAGTGTGTTGTGAAAAATCACTTCGATAAAACAGCAATTCGGGGTTATATAAGATAAACAAGCCTGTTTAATTTAGTAAATTTGCCCGTGATGAATGTAGTTGACACACAAATCTCCATTCTGTTGGCGGAAGACGACCCGAATCTGGGAACTTTCCTGCGCACCTACCTTAACAACAAGGGGTACAAGACCCATTTGTGCCGCGACGGAAAATCCGCCTATGAAGCTTTCATGCAAGGAGGCTTCAATTTTATCATCACCGACATCATGATGCCGGTAAAAGACGGTTTCTCNTTGGCCAAAGACGTGCGCCGCATCGATTCGGATATTCCCATCCTGTTCCTGACCGCCAAGACTTTGGAAACCGACCGNCTGAAGGGTTTTCAGATGGGCGGAGACGACTATCTGACCAAACCGTTCAGCATGGATGAGCTGCTGTTGCGGATCCGTGCCATTCTGCGCCGCACCATGGAACGCCCCAAGGCTTTGGCACAGCTGCGTTTCCAGTTGGGAGAGGCCGTTTTTGACGTGGGNATGCAGCGCATCAGCAATCCCGACGGCAGGGAAGTGGTGCTTACCGGACGGGAGACCGATNTGCTCAAGATGTTCTGCATCCACGAGAATACCGTGGTTTCGCGCAAGGATATTNTGGTCAACGTGTGGAAAATGGACAACTATTTCAACGCCCGCAGCATGGATGTGTATATCACCAAACTGCGCAAGGTGCTCAAGCAGGTGTGCGAGGCGGAAATCATCAACGTGCATGGGGTGGGGTTTAAATTAGTCGTGTAATCGTATATGAAAGCTTTTTTCGCCATAGGCCGTTGGGTGGCTTTGTTCGTTGCAATCGNGTGGGGATGCNTGCTNTTCTCGTGCCGGGAAGAATACCGGAAGTTTGAAAAAGGCGAGGTGTATCTGCGCTTTTCGCAAGACACGGTACGGTTCGACACCCTGCTGAGCACGCAGATGAGCGTAACCAAGGTGGTGACGGTGCGGAACCCGGCATCCNNGGCGGTTACGATAAGCCGGGTCTATCTGGCGGGCGGCGCCGAATCGCGCTTCCGTTTCAACCTGAACGGAAATACGGAACTGGAGCAACGGAATATCGTTTTGGGCGGAAAAGACAGCCTGTACCTGTTCGTGCAGACCGTGCTCGATTATCGCAACCAGGANGATCCTTTCGAAGTGTTCGACTATCTGCGTTTCGAACTCAACGGCATGCGTCCNCAACAGGTGGTGCTGAGCGCCTGGGGGCAGGATGCCCACTATTGGCAGGGCGACCGTCTGGCGCGGGTTCCCTATAAAGACCCTTTGCAAGGCAGCATGTATGAGGAAGATTCGCTTTCTTTCCGTTATTTTCTGTGGAACGAGACCGATTATCCCGTCAACGACCGGAAACCCTATGTGATTTACGGCTATCTGGCCGTTCCGGAAGGAAAGACCCTGGAACTGCCTGCNGGAACACGGTTTTATTTCGCGTCCAATTCGGGCATCTGGCTACAGGCGGGCAGCCGTCTCAAGATNGCCGGAAGCTTGCAGGAACCGGTGCTGTTTACCTCACTTCGGCAGGACGGNGCCTACCGCCACATGGCGGGNCAATGGGGCCGGCTGTGGCTGGACTCGGCCAGCGGTCCGCACCAAGTGGAATACGCGCTGGTGCGCAACGGGCAGACGGCTTTCTGGATAGAGCCNGACAACGGACAGGGCACACAGATAAGCAATACCCGTATCGAGAACATGAGCCGCCACGGCATGGCGGCCAGGAATGCGCGTGTGGAGGGNGTGAACCTCTGTATCGGCGAGAGTCAGGTAAACCTCTGCCTGAGCGGCGGCGGTAGCTATGCCTTTACCCACTGNACTTTTGCCAACGATTTCTACGGCGGCATGATAGGCGTCTATAACCGTTGCCTGTACCTGACCAACAAAGACGAGGAAGGCAAGGTGGCGGGCACTTTGAGNGGCGCGGCGTTCAACAACAGCATCTTTTACGGGCGCAACAGCCGTCAGCTGGATTTTGACCTGGATTCGGCGGGTGCGGCGGCGGTGCGGTTCACCCGTTGCCTTATCAAGCAGGAACCGGCGCTTTCGGGAAAGAGTTTCGACAGTTGCCGTTGGAACCAGGAACCTTTCTTTGTGGATGCCGACGCTTACGATTTTGANCTCGACACCGTNGCTTCGGCGGCGGTGGGGTTGGGCGATCCGGCCTTTGCCACGGGTTGGGCGGAACTGGATTTGAAAGGACGTCTGCGCGCCAATCCGCCGGCGGCGGGNGCCTATGAGTTTTATCCCCGGAAAAACGCGCCTTTATGGNGGTGGAATCGGAGAAACCGCTAAAAAAGTACTATCTTTACACGTTTTTTGAGAAAACAACCAAGCATGTCTGATATTATCAAACAAAGAACCCTGAAAGCCCCCGTCACCCTTTCCGGAGTGGGACTGCATACCGGCAAGGAATCGCACGTTACGATAAANCCCGCCCCGGCAGACACNTGGTTTGTCTTTAAGCGCATGGACTTGCCCGGCCAGCCCGAAATCAAGGCCTTGGCCGAATATGTGGGCGATACCTCGCGCGGCACTACCTTGGAGAAAGACGGCGTGCTTATGGTGGCCACCATCGAACACTTTCTGTCGGCTTTGGTNGGCTTGGAGATAGACAACGCCATTATTGAGACCGATTCGCCCGAAATGCCCATTCTCGACGGNAGCGCGCGCCTCATCACCGAAGCNATTCTGAAAGCGGGCATCTGCGAGCAGGAAGCCGAGCGCCGCTACTACGACCTGCGCAAGCCCTTTACNTTCCGCAACGAAGAAAAGGGCATCGAAATCAAGGCCGTGCCCTCCGNCAAACGGGAATTTACCGTCAAGATAGACTATAATTCTGCGGTCATTGTGCCGCAATACGCCTCCATCGACACTTTCGGCGACCGCTATGCGGAAGAAATCGCCANGTGCCGCACCTTTGTGTTCCTGCGCGAAGTGGAATTCCTGCACTCCCAAAACNTGATNAAGGGCGGCGATTTGGACAACGCCATTGTGTTTGTNGATCGCAAGGTGGAGCAGNAAGAAATCAANCGNTTGGCGTCTTTGTTCAACAAACCCGCNGTGGCGGTGAAGGAAGGCATCCTCAACAACGTGGACTTGCATTTCAAGAANGAGCCCGCCCGCCACAAGCTCCTCGACCTNATAGGCGACTGCGCCTTGCTGGGCTGCTACATGCACGCCTCGGTCGATGCCCTGCGNCCCGGNCATTTCAGCAATACCGAATTCATCAAGCANATNCGTAAACAAATGCAAAAAGATATGGCACCTGAAGCTTTACCGCCGTTCGACATAACGGCCACTCCGCTCTACGATGTGAACGGAATCAAGAAGATTCTTCCCCACCGTCCTCCGTTTTTGCTGGTGGACAAGATTGTCTATATGGACAAGGANCAGGTGGTGGGCGTGAAGAACGTCACCATGAACGAACCGTTCTTTACGGGGCATTTCCCCGATGANCCGGTGATGCCGGGNGTGCTTATCATCGAGGCTATGGCGCAGACGGGCGGCATCTATATGCTGACCCANTATCCCGACCCCGAAAATTACCTNACNTATTTCCTCAAGATGGATAACGTGAAGTTCCGCCACAAGGTGGTGCCGGGNGATACNCTCATCTTCAAGCTGANNCCGATTTCGCCNCTCCGNCGCGGCCTGTGCAACATGAAGGGCTGGGCCTACGTGGGTGATCAAATTGTGGCCGAGGCCGACATGCTGGCGCAATTGGCCCGCAAACCGGATGCTCCCGCGTTGGAGAAGTAGGGTGTTTGTGATAAAAGAAAAAAAGGGGGGGCGAGTCCGTTAGGACTCGCCCCCCCTTTTTCTTTATAGGTCTATATCCTCTCCATGCACGCTTGGGGTACCCAGCCGCGCGAGCCGTTTTTCACGCGGATTTTGACGAAGTTGCCGGCCTGATCCTCAATCCGCACCTTACTGCCCTCGTGCAGAATGAATTTGGTTTCGCTTCTTTCCTGCGGGGAGGCCTTCACATTCACCGAAGCCTGCATCACCACCGCCGTATCGGCGTGCAGAATACGGTATTGCCCCGTGGCGAGGACCATGCCACCGCAGAAGAGCAGCGCGAACAGCAGGGCGAGGAAAAATCCCGCCCGCTTGCCGTCGGCCCGTTGCGTCTGCAGATACACACCGCAGGAAACAAGGCACAGGGCNAATGCGAGGATAATCACCCATGCCCAAGTCTTGAGCGAAAACATGCCGCAAAGTTTCTCCCACCACGTGTAGAGGAAGATTTGGGGCAGGGGATTGAAACGGTCCAGAATCTTGCCCTCGGCCAAGGCGAGGTTGCCTTGTATGTCGCGGTTCGAGGGCGAGAGGCGTAAGGCTTTCTCGTAGTAGAGAATGGCGTGCGGGTAGTCTACCAGNCGGTAGTANGTATTGCCGAGGTTATAATACACTTCCCACGACTCATAGCCTTGGTTCAGTGCGGTTTGNTAGTGTTTGGCGGCCAAGGCGTAGTCCGCTTTCTCATAAGAGCGGTTGCCTTCCACAAAGGCGTTTTCCCACATCCTGAGGTTCTGCGCCTGTGCCGGGAACACGCTCCACAGCAGGCAGACCAGCGCGAGGTACGGNTATATCTTTCGTATCGTTTTCATAATCAACTTTATTTTATCGCGCCNACCATTTTNTATACGGCATCNAGGGCTTCGTCATACAGCTNCTTCATCTGCGCCGCATCGTGGGCTCCGGGGGCGAAACGGGCTTCCTCGCAATGCGAGAGGGTTTGGATGAAACTGTCGGTGAGGGCGGGTTCAATCTGCCGTTTCTCCAGCTCCGTCCGCACGTTGTCCATGGAAAGGTCGGCGGTGGCGATATTGAGTTTGCCCGACAGGAATCCCCATAGCGCCTGCGAGATTTCCACNTGGAATTCGTCTCCCNTGTTTTCGTCGAGGAAGCGGGCGGCCTTGCGCAGNCATTTCTTCGCTTCCTTGGCGGCCTTGCGGTTCTTCATGCCCGCCACATCGGCNTGGAGCTTGCGGCTACGGGAGAGCGCCATCAAGACGGCGGCGAAAAGCAGGGCTTCGCAGGCCAGACAAAGCCAAAACAGACNCGAGAANAGGAAGTTCTTGCCGGTGGCTTTCCACGAGGGGACCCCGGTCTGAATGTAGGCAATGTCCTGTCCGTGTGTCGGCGCTCCGTTGGAAGCNTGCGTGTAGGCGGCGTCCTTGCCNGCCTCTATCTCCAACACGATTTCNTTCACCCGCTTCTCCATATATTTTTCGGTGGAGGGGTTGAAGAACGAATAGGAAAAGGCGGGAATCTTATAGGCTCCNGCATGNCGGGGCACNACNATATATTCNAAAGAGGCCGANCCGCTTACNCCGTCTTCGTCCACCGTNTTNNNATGCGANANNCGAGGTTCGTAGACCTCGAAATCGGGAGGAAACTGCACGAGNGGCGCATGAATCATCTCGATATTGCCTTTGCCCGATACGGTGAAGGTGAAGGTGAGGGCATCGTTCACCTTGGGTTTCTGTGTTCTGTCGTAGTCGAAAGAGAGGGTGTATTCGCCCACCAGACCGTCGAAAGAGGCGGGACGGTTTTCTTCGGGGAGNGGTTTGGCCTGAATCCGGATGCTTTTGGAACGAAGGTCTTTTTTGACAAGCTCGGTGGGAGACCCGAAGAAATCGTCTTCGAACATATCGAAAATGCTGCGGCTCTGACGGGCGCGGCGGGGTGCCTGCACCTGCGCCACGGCCTCCACCTCCAAGGGTTCGAGCGTATGGGTTCCGGCNTGTTGGGCAAAGAGCGCCACCTTGCGGATGTCGGCCGACACGAAGGTCTTGCCGTTTATGTTCTCCTGCCGTTGGCTCTGCGGGTCAACCTGCAGTTCTTCGGTCCAAAAACCTTTGTTGGAGGGCGTTTTATAGATGCTGTACTGTTCTACGGGAATGGCGGTGTAGATGCGGTAGGTGAGCAGCACTTGTTCGCCCACATAGGGTTGGCGGTTGCTTACGGTACCTCTTATATAGAGGTCGTCGCCGTTTACNGTAGCGGACGTGCGTTCCTGGCGGTTGTCGGAACGGTTGGCGCCTTGTGTCTGCGGTTGCGTCTGTTGNGGGGCATCGGTGACGGTGAGGGTGAAAGGTTCTGAATAATAGGTTTTTCCTTTNACCTCGATGGAGGCCTTNCCGAAATCNTAACTGCCGGCTTTNGGGGCACGCAGTTGGTAGGTGTAGGAAAGGGTGAAGCTTTGCGATTGCTTTCCATTCACAAACTGAAAGCTACTCGATTGCGACTGGGCCGGTCCGAAAAGAATATCCAACCCTTTGAAAGCGGGAGCCTGAAAGTTCTTCGAGCCCCGCGTATTGATGGCGTAACTCACCTCAAACGCCTGTCCCGCAGTTACCTGCGCCGGAGCCCGGAGGCTCAATACGGGTTCTTCCTGTGCCTGTGCACCNCCGAATAGCGAACCTGCCGCAAGCGCCACCGCAAGGAACAGGCCCGATAGTTTAGTCTTCATAATATCGCTTCTTTGCCAACATTACCAATCTTTTTCAACGGGAACGCCTTTGCCGCGNTTCTCCTCTTTCTTGATTTTTTCCAAGGTATTCTTCTCTTGGTTCTCCAACGCCCTCAAAATCCTTTCGGCATCCTGCTCTTTCTGCTTCTGCCGCTGTTGTTGCTGCGGGCTTTGCTGTTGCCGGTTGTCGGGATTTTGCTGCTGTTGTTGCTGTTTGTCCTTGTCTTTGTCTTTGTCTTTGTCCTGTTGGTTCTGTTGTTGCTGTTGATTNTTGTCCTGATTCTTGTTGTCCTGATCCTTATTGTCTTTGTTCTGTTGGCTTTGCTGCTGCTGTTGCTGTTGTTGCAGCATTTTCTGCGCATAGGCCAGGTTATAGCGGGAGTCGTTGCGGCCGGGTCTGTTCTTCAGGGCCTCCACATACGCGTCAATCGCCTTTTGATAATCTTGGCTTTGCATATAGGCGTTGCCCATGTTGTGGTAGATGTCCGCTTTCTCGTCTTTGGTGAGGGTGGGGTTCTGTAAGGCGTTCTGATATTGCGCCGCCGCTCCCTCGAAGTTCTCCTGCCGGTATTGGGTGTTGCCTAAATTATAGTGTGCCTTGTAGTAGGTGCTGTCGTTGGCCAGGGCCTTGAGGTAGGAAATCTCCGCGTTCTGAAACGAAGAATCCAGATAGAGGCGGTTGCCTTTGTTCGTGGGAATGGCGCGTTGGGCGTGAAGTGTGGATGTGCCGCCGAAAAGCCCTGCCGCGCAGAGGCAGAGCGCCAGTGTGGCGGTTTTGCCGGTCTTGGTGCCGGCAAAGAGACGGGCGCGGTTCAGTACCTTGTTTNTCTTCTCAAAAAGGAAGATTTCCAGCACTAACAGCAACAACGCCAAGGCCACGAAATACCCGTANCGGGTTTCGTAGTCGGAGATGTTCTGACTGTCGAAGGTCACTTTGTCCANGTGGGAAAGCTTGTCGAACACCGTCTCCACACCCGAAGATATATTGTTGGCCTCCACAAAGAAGCCGTTTCCCGCTTTGGCGATGTCCTGCATCATGGAGCGGTTCATGCGGGTAATCACCACCTGTCCGTCGCGGTCTTTCTTATACGACACGATTTTTCCGTTGCGGTATTCGGGAATGGGTGCGCCCTGCGGCGACCCCATTCCCACCGTGCTCACNACGATGCCTTTCTTGGCGGCGGCTGCGGCTTCCCCCACAGCGTCGTCCTCGTGGTTTTCCCCNTCGCTGATTACGATAATCGCCTTGTTCTTGTCCTTTTCGTACTTGGGATCGAAATTCTCGGCACAGAGACGGATGGCCTTGCCGATGGCCGTACCCTGCCGGCTAAGGTCGGAGGTCTGCACGTTGCCGATAAAGAGTTTGGCGGCCCCGTAGTCGGTGGTGAGGGGAAGTTGCANCACCGCNTCGCCGGCAAAGACCACCAAGCCGATACGGTCGCTCTCCATTTTNTCCAAAATGCGGATTACCGCNTGTTTGGCCCGCATCAGACGCGAGGGTTGAATATCGTTGCTGTTCATGCTGTTGGAAATATCCAACGCAATCATCACGTCAATGCCCTTACGCTCCACTTTCTTGACGCTGGTGCCCAGNTGCGGGTTGGCCAAGGCCACCACCAAAAGCGTGTAAACCGTCATGAGCATGAAGAACTTGAGATGCGGCTTACCCTTGGAATAGTCGGGAACCTGTTTCATGAGGGCGGCCTGTGCGCCCAAGCGCGCCAGGTTTTTCTTCTTGNGGTGCAGGTTGTAGTAGAACAAGGCCGTAAACGGCAGCAACAGCAAGAGAAGCCAAAGTATGTTCGGATTTTCGAAAATAAACATCACGGCAGGGTTTTAAAGACAGACAATCGAAGCAGCAGTTCGAGCAACAGCAACACCAAGGCCGCCCACAGAAAGGGCTTGAACTCTTCGGCACGCTGTTCATACGAAAGCACCTCTATTTTTGTTTTCTCGAGCTTGTCGATTTCCTCGAAAACGGATTTGAGCCGATTCTTGTTGGTGGCGCGGAAATACGTTCCCCCCGTTTCGTCGGCAATCTGTTTGAGCAGGTTTTCGTCTATCTCCACCTGCACATTCTGATATTGAATGCCGAAGGGAGTTTTGTAGGGGTAGGGCGCCAGNCCCCGCGTGCCCACGCCTATGGTATAGACGCGGATGCCGTAGGTTTTGGCAATGTCGGAGGCGGTGAGCGGGTCTATGGAACCGGCGTTGTTCACCCCGTCGGTGAGCAGGATAATCACCTTNCTTTTGGNATCGCTCTGACGGATGCGGTTGATGCTCACCGCAAGACCGTCGCCCAAGGCCGTGCCGTCGGTAATCACGCCGCTCTTGAGTTGCCGGATACGGTTTTCAAGAATGCCGTGGTCTATCGTGAGCGGGCATTGCGTATAGGCTTCGCCGCTAAAGGCCACCACGGCGATGCGGTCGTTTTCCCGTCCCCGCACGAATTCGCGCGCGAGTTGCTTGGAGGCCTCCAGACGGTTGGGCGAGAAGTCCTCGGCCAACATACTGCCCGATATGTCCATCGCCATGACGATGTCCACACCTTCAATATTCTTGCTGCTTTGCTTGCTGGTGGACTGCGGGCGNGCCAGAGCCACCACCAGCAGGGCNACGGCAAGCAGGCGCAATACGTGCAGGGTGGGGTAGAACCTCTGCCGCCACGTCTTTTTCAGCACGTTCCGATAAGAAGAATCGGAGTAGTGNAGATAGGGACGGGTTTTCTTATCGCGCGCAAAGAGCCAATAGCCGAGCGGCGGCACGATAAGCAGCAGCCACAGCAGTTTGGGATATGCAAAAACGATATTTTCCATAATCTATCAATTCATATTCTTTTCGGGGTCTTCTTTGGCGNNGGNGTNCTTTTCCGCCGTTTCCGCAACCTGTTTCATGGCTTNCAAGAATCCCTCCACCTTGTCGAAAGACGTTTCGTTTTCGTCGGGAGCGGGTTCGTTCTTNGCGAATTTCACAAGCGTGGAACGTTGCAACACCTCATTCAAGTCCTTACGTGCCGGTGCCTCGATACGGGCGCAGTNNTCCATCGCCTCGCAGAGTTCGTCGTTGGTCATCTCCACGGCGGCGATTCCCATTTCTTCCTTCAGATAGAGACGCAGGATATCGGTCAATTCGGTGTAATACGCCTTCACGGCACCTTTCTGCCAAAGTTGCTTCTCTTTCAGGGTNTTGAGCGATGTCAAGGCTCGGTCTACGGGAGGAACGGAGGGTTTGCGNGGAATNAAGAGCGGCTTGCCCGCATTTTTCCGCTGGATATAGCGTATCAGGAACCATACGCCCACCGCCAAGGCCGCCGCCCCCAGCAGAATCCACAGGATAAAGCCGTAGCGGGCGGTGTATTCCTTGAACAATTCCTTTTTGGTGACTTCGAAAATGCCCCGCAGGTCTTTGATACCAAGCGTGGTGTCGACAATCGGGGCAAACAGGAGCACCCGTCCCGAATCGGTNCGGGCCCCGTAGAGTTTCCCGTCGGCGGCATATTCCAAATCGAAAGACGGAATGGTGTAGGCACCTTCCTTATAGGCCGAGAAACGATAGGTTACCGACCCTATCCGCGTATCGGGGAGGTTGCCCGGCAGGAATTCCCGTTGAAGCGAATCNTGCGGGAGGATGAACAATCCGGGCGTGAACTCCTCGTGCAGGATGGGGAAACGCACATTTTCCGCGTCCTTGCACTCCCACGAAACCTTGAGGTTGAGCGCGTCGCCGATCCAGCCCGAAGTGTCGTGCTCCACCCATGCGCGGAAAGGCTCCTGTGCGCAGGTTCTCAAGGCCGTTCCTGTCGCCAAGAAGGCGAATACAAANAGAAATAACTTTTTCATACACATCGCGTCCTTATAATTTTCCGAACATGGTGATCAAGGGTTTCACATAGTCTTCGTGCGTGGAAATGGAAGTGTGCACGATACCGTATTTGTTCATCAGCGTGTCGAAGTTTCCATGCTCTTCTGCGCGGAACTTGGCAAAGGCCTCGCGGTTGGCTTTCGAGGNNGTGTCTATCATGAATTCCTCTCCCGTCTCGTTGTCGTGCATACGCACCAGCCCCCAGTCGGGAAGNTCCCGNTCCAAGGGGTCGTANACCTGCAANGCNACGATTTCGTGCGCCTTNCCGGCAATNTTGAGCGCGTCTTCGTAGCGGNTGTCCATNAAATCNGACAACACAAAGGCCGAACTCTTGCGTTTCTGCACATTGCGCAGGAATTTGAGCGCCTGCCCGATGTCGGTGCCCGGNTGTTTCGGCTCAAAATTCACCAACTCGCGGATAATATGCAGAAGATGCGTGCGTCCCTTTTGCGGNGGAATGTATTTCTCCACTTCCGAACTGAAGAAAATCGCCCCCACCTTGTCGTTGTTCTGCGCGGCCGAGAAAGCGAGGATAGCGGCGATTTCACTGATGGATTCGCGTTTGGAGCCTCCTTTCTTGTCCGTACCGCTGCCGAACTCGCCCGATGCGCTCACATCCACAAGCAACATCACCGTCAGCTCGCGTTCTTCTTCGAACACCTTTACATAAGGGTGATTGAAGCGGGCGGTGACTTTCCAATCGATAAAGCGCACGTCGTCGCCGTATTGATATTCGCGCACTTCGCTGAAAGCCATNCCGCGCCCCTTGAACGCGCTGTGGTATTGTCCGGAAAAAATCTGTCTCGACAAGGCTTTCGTCTTGATTTCGATTTTCCGGACTTTCTTCAATAATTCCGATGTTTCCATAGCGAAACGATTTTAGGCCTTGCGGCAAAAATCAAGGCACCTCCACCGTATTGAGGATTTCGCCCAAGATGTCTTCCGAACGGACGTTTTCGGCTTCGGCCTCGTAGCTGAGCCCGATACGGTGACGCATCACGTCGAAGCATACCGCGCGCACGTCTTCGGGAATCACGTAGCCCCTGCGCTTGATAAAGGCATAGGCTTTCGAGGCCAGCGCCAGGTTGATGCCCGCACGGGGCGAAGCGCCGAACGAAATCATATTGCTGAACTTGGCGAGTTTGTATTGTTCGGGGTAGCGCGTGGCGAAGACGATATCGGTGATATAGTTCTCTATCTTCTCNTCCACATAGATTTCGCGGGTAAGTTCGCGGGCGCGGACAATGTCCTGCACGTTGATGATTTTGTTAATCTGCGTCTTTTCGTTGGTGATGTTCTGACGGATGATGAGCTTTTCCTCGTCTTTCTTGGGATAGCCAATCACCACCTTCATCATGAAACGGTCTACCTGCGCTTCGGGAAGCGGGTAGGTGCCTTCCTGCTCAATAGGGTTTTGCGTGGCGAGAACCAAAAACGGGTCTTCGAGCTTGTAGGTTTCCTCACCTATCGTCACCTGCTTTTCCTGCATGGCTTCCAACAGCGCACTCTGCACTTTGGCCGGGGCGCGGTTGATTTCGTCGGCCAGAATGAAGTTGGCGAAAACNGGNCCCTTGCGGGTGGTGAACTTCTCGTCTTTCTGACTGTAGATCTGCGTGCCGATGAGGTCGGCGGGCAAGAGGTCGGGCGTGAACTGGATGCGGCTGAACTTGGCNTCCACNGCCGTAGCCAGCGTTTTGATGGCGAGGGTTTTNGCAAGCCCCGGAACGCCCTCCAGCAAAATGTGTCCGTTGGCCAAAAGACCGATAAGCAGACGCTCCACCATGTCTTTCTGCCCTACGATGTTCTTCTTCATCTCCATCGAGAGAAGGTCTATGAACGCGCTCTCCCGCTGGATTTTCTCATTGATTTCTTTGATGTCGACTTGTTCTGTCATATCCGTTGTTTTTGGAATGCACAAAGATACATCGCAACCCAATGCGAAAGTGTTAACAAATGTTAAAAATCCTTTCCCAAATGTTAAAAAGTGTTAAAAGATTTGTTGGGATAGAAAAACATTGTACTTTTGTGTCAACGGAGAGATAGTAAAACCGTTGAAAGCGCCTTGCGATGGTGCAGAACCTCGAATCGAAACACTTCAATTCGTTGTATCCTCAGGTCGGAAGCCTTTATAACGTTTCCGACCTGTTGTATTTTATAAGGGCTCCTTTGATAAACCAGTGGATTTGGTCTTTTGTATAGTTGGACTCTCCTCTGTGGTTTCTGTTGTTTTCGGAAAAAATCTTAACGGTAAGTTGAAGTATCATTTTGTGTTTCAATTCTTCATTCATCATTAAATCCGTAAGAACTACTATCGCGCCTTGGTTACAAGCCAAGTTGGCATTTCGGACAATGTTGTTCTTGTTCTGCGGACTCTTTACATCGATATAACCGTATTTTGGGGTGAACAAATCGGGACTGGCGCTATCCTTTATGTCGGGATATATCTTGGCGCGGCCGACTTTCTCGTTGGCCACCACCACGGGGTTTATCCGGCAGTCGCAGTCTTCGGTATAGGCGATGGCCACGGCGCGCACTTGCTTGTAGTCGCGGGCGGTGGGGTCTACAAGAATATGTTGTAGCACACGGTGGCGGGTGGCTATGTTCACGCAGACCACCTCATACTGCATATGCAAAGGCAGCGCGTAGATAGCCTCCTTCTCCGCCGGCGTGAGCTTTATCCTTTTCTGTGTTCTTTCGTTTCGGGGCATTTTCTTTCGTAATTCCCCTTATATCGCAGAACAATGGATTTTATCGAAGGTTGAAATGTTAAAAAGTGTTAAAAGTGATAGCCAACGCGCACGCGGCTATACGGAAGTTGTGGGCAAATGGTCGTGCTCCGTGCTGAAAAGTGCTTCGCATCCCGCGGTTTTGCTCGTTGTCCGTTCGCGCCTCCGGCACAAAAAAGAATGTGCTCTGCGGCGCGTCCGCCTCAACGGCAAAACTTACGCGGGACTATGGCTTTAAGGCACTTCCGCACGACACATTTGCCCCCTTTCCAGCCTACGCAACCGAAGGTAACAGGCACGTTGATGGGGAGAAAACCGCAAGAAATAAATACCTTACACTGTTGATAACTTTTTTTGATATTATTGTCTGCCGCGCCGAGTATTTTATTATTATAAAAGAGAGGCGGAAGATGTTGAAAGAGAGGGGTGGGTTTTCTGCGGCCTGGCGTTTTTGTGGTCGTCAATATATTTTTATAATAATAAAATACAAGTAGTTACGTTTTTATTCGGGTCGATAAAAATTCCTATTTTTGTCACCTTATTTAAAACAGAAAACGATGAAAAAACTACTCTACGTATTGACAAGTCTCTGCCTGTTGGTCGGCATTTTTGCGGGTTGCGAGAAGCCGAATTCAAGCAGTGAAGGGGGCGGTACCACAAAAGAGAATTACACGGAAACGGCCTTCGGGATGAATTTGGAAATGGTGTATGTGAATGGTGGCACATTCGAGATGGGGGCGACGGAGGAACAGGGCGAAGATGCTTTTGATAATGAGAAGCCGGTACATAAGGTGACGTTGGACGGCTTTTATATCGGCAAGTATGAAGTGTCGCAGGCGCAGTGGGAAGCGGTAATGGGGACAACGATTGCTCAGCAGCGAGACAAGGTAAATTCATCTTGGCCTTTTTATGGTGTCGGAGACAATTATCCGATGTATTATGTGAGTTGGGAGGAAGCGATTGCGTTCTGCAAGAAAGTGAGCCAAATGACGGGCAAGACCTACCGCCTGCTGACGGAAGCGGAATGGGAATATGCGGCACGGGGAGGCCAAAGTCAACATTATAAATACGCAGGAAGCAATGATATTGAGGAGGTGGCGTGGTATGAGGGTAACAACGACAAGTGGTATGAGGGTAGTAACAGCGACAAAAAGACACATCCGATAGGAACGAAGAAAGCCAACGAATTGGGAATATATGATATGAGCGGGAATGTTTATGAATGGTGTTCGGATTGGTGGGATGTGCATTACAATAATTCGCCGACAGTTAATCCGCAGGGCCCGTCGAGTGGATCTGAGCGTGTGGTTCGAAGTGGTAGCTGGGTTAGTAGTGCCGTCAGTTGTCGCGTGTCGTTTAGAGATTGTCTCTTTCCTGATTATCGCGACCCTATTCTTGGCTTCCGCGTGGCCTGTAGCGCAGAATAAAGACAGGGCCAGAAAAAATCGAGTTGAAAAACAATAACAATAAATAAAATAAGGTAATATGAAAAGACTACTTTACGTATTGACAGGCCTCTGCCTGTTGGCCGGCTTATTCACCGGCTGTGAGAAGCCGAACGAGAACAGTGAGGAGGGCGACGATACAGCAACAAAAGACTACACGGAAACGGTGTTTGGCATAAATATGGAAATGGTATATGTGGAGGGCGGCACATTTGAAATGGGTACGACTGTCGAACAGGGGGATGATGTGTGGGATTCTGAACCGGTACGAACCATAAAGTTGGATTCTTTCTATATCGGAAAATATGAGGTAACACAGGCGCAGTGGAAAACTGTGATGGGTACGAATGTGAAAGAGCAACGAGATAAAGTCAATCCAGAGTATGGGATTTATGGTGAAGGAGATAACTATTCGATGTATTATATAAACTGGGAGGAAGCGCAGGAGTTCTGTAAGAAGTTGAGTGAGGCGACAGGCAAGAAATATGTATTGCCGACGGAGGCGCAATGGGAGTATGCAGCAAGAGGGGGAAACAAGTCGCAACACTACAAGTATGCAGGCAGTGACAATATTGACGATGTCGCATGGTATGGAGAAGACGACGATAACGGTACAGTACATCCGATAGGCGGTAAAAATACCAACGAGTTAGGAATATATGACATGAGTGGCAATGTATGGGAATGGTGTTTGGATTGGTATGCTGACTATGATGAAAACGATACGGATAATCCACAGGGGCCTGCAAATGGAACGTATCGTATACAACGTGGAGGAAGTTGGATAGATCGAGCCGAAAACTGTCGAGTGTCGAGTCGGCTTGACAATAGTCCTGATGATCGTAGTTATATTGCTGGCTTCCGCGTGGTCTGCAGTTCAAAATAAAGCCCGTCTCCCGCGCCGCAAGGTGTTCGCTCTTTTGAGGGCGCATTTGGCTTATCGCAAACTTTGGTTTTCAACCGACGTTTGCTCGCCATGGCCATCTGAAAACAAGTTTTCGATGGCGCATTTGGCTTATCGCAAACTTTTTCCTACTTTTGCATCACGGGGAGACAATATAACCGTTGAAAGCATCCGGCCAGGATGCGCAACCTCAGGCCAAGGGAAAATCAGTTTTTCTTTGGCCTGTTGCATTTTATAATCCTGCTATTGATTAGCCAGTGAACCTCATTCTTGGTATAATTCGGGTTTCCGATCCGGTCGACATTCTTGTCTGAAAAGATGCGCGCCGTAAACTTGGTCACCTCGTCCATACTCAACCCCTCTTTCATTTCTAAATCGGTAATGACGGCAATGGCATCCTGTCGGCAGGCCCTGTTGGCGTTGATAACGATATTGTTCTTGATTTGCGGCGACTTGACGTCCACATAGCCATATCGGGTGGTCAAATCGGGATTGGCGTTGTCGGCCACGCCGAGGTATAACTTTTGCCGTCCATTGGGACTGTTCTTGTCCACAATCGGGTTTATCCAACAGTCGCAGTGCTCGGTGTAGGCAATGGCCACGGTGCGCACCTGCCCATAGTCGCGGGCGGTGGGATCCACCAGTACGTGTTGCCATACCCTGCAGCGGGTGGCAATATTCACGCAGACAATCTTATACTGCACATCCAACGGCAGTGCATAAATGGCCTCCTTCTCCGCCGGAGTTCGCTTCATTCTTATAGAAAACATATCTTTCATGTTTCCTATATCGTTTGAACTCGGATTTTATCGAAGGTTGAAATGTTAAAAAGTGTTAAAAGGGACAAAATGACCTACTCGCAAGGCTGTTTCGACCTGTTGGTAACTTTTTTTGAGAATATGTGTTTGTTGACTTAGTATTTTATTATTATAAAAGAGAGGCGGAAGGTGTTGAAAGAGAGGGGGTAGGTTTTCTGCGGCTTGGGTTTTTTTTGCCGTCAACATACTTTTATAATAATAAAATACAATCAGTTACGTTTGTTTTTGCAGCAAAAAATCTCTACTTTCGCCCCCTTATTAATCCATAAAAACAACTAAAAAATGAAAAAACTACTCTACCTATTGACAGGCCTCTGCCTGTTGGCCGGCGCATTCACCGGCTGCGAGAAACCGAACGAGACAGGAGAAGGTGACGGTACAACCAATGGAGGAGGCACCTCCACGGAACAGACGGGAACCCTCAAGGGAACGGTAACGGACAAGGAAACGGGGTTGCCCTTGGCGCTGGCGTTGGTGGAAGTGACCCCGGGCGAGAAAAAGACAGTGACGGACCAGAACGGGACGTTCGCCATAGAAAGCTTGATGCCGGGAAGTTATATGTTGAAAGTGAGCAAACTCGGATACAAGACGGCGGAAAGCACGCCCGTTATGGTGCAGGCAGGAAAGACCGTGAACCAAGAGATTGCCATGGAAAAGGAACAGACGGATTTACGTATATTGAACGAGGCAAACGAAGAAATTGAGGAGTTGGAGGTGTATTGGGGAAAGAAGACCGTATCGTTCAAGATACTGAATGCGGGCGCCGATATATTGGAATGGGAACTCCCGGTGGTGGCGGCCGAGTGGGTGAAAGGCTTCAGCAAGGAGAGCGGCAAACTGTCGCCGGGCGCATCGGAGAAGATAGAGGTTTTATGCGTTGGTGGTCCATTGAAGGATGAAGAAGCCGAAGCCGTGCTTTATATTATGTCGAACAGGGGTAATAGGCAATTGAAATTAATGCATCTTAATCTTGATGCGGAAAGGGATTTGGGATTGAAGATGATTGCTGTTGGTGGTGGTACATTTCGCATGGGTGCGACGGAGGAACAGTTGAATTTTGGTGCCTATGACGAGAAGCCTGTTCATAATGTGGCATTGGACGGCTTTTATATCGGCAAGTACGAGGTGACGCAAGCGCAGTGGGAGGCGGTAATGGGGACGACAATAGCGGAATTACGAGATAGGCTGGATCCAACATTTCCGCTGGTAGGTGTTGGCGACAACTATCCGATATATTATGTGAATTGGTATGACGCGGTTGCGTTCTGCGAGAAGTTGAGTCAGTTGACAGGCAAGACCTACCGTTTGCCGACGGAAGCGGAATGGGAGTATGCGGCGCGCGGAGGTCTATATAATGATGGTACGATGTATTCGGGATCGAGCTACATAGCACATGTGGGCTGGTATAGTGTTAACAGCAACGGTCAAACGCATCCGGTAGGGCAACTGGGCGCGAACGGCTTGGGCATCTATGATATGACCGGGAACGTAGAGGAATGGTGCTCGGATTGGTATGGGGCGGATTATTACAGCAGTTCTCCGACGGTTAATCCTCAAGGGCCTACAAGCGGCTCCTCCCGCGTGGTACGTGGTGGTTGCTGGGCTGATGTTGGCCCCCGTGTGTCAGCCCGAAGTGCTGCTGCTCCAAATAATTGCAGTAACGGACGTGGCTTCCGCGTGGTCTGCAGTGTAGAATAAGGCCCGCCCCGCCTCAAGGTGCAGGTGAGGTAGGGTGAGAATTTCTATAGATAAAGCAGACAGGCGGCCCAATGGGCCGCCTGTCTGCTTTTCAGATGGGATATGGGTACAAAATATCGGGAGGAGAAAAGATGACGCAACTTTAGAAAACGGCGGCGAGATATTCCCGGCCTATCTTATGAATCTGATGGAGGATAAATGCCTCGCGTTCTTTCGACGGTTTCTTGAAGCCATTGATATAGTTGCGCAATAGGGAAGCGTTGAGACCTAAAAGTTTGGAGAATTCGGAGATGTTTATCTCCTTGTGGGTAAGAAAGAACCGTTGAAGTTGTGTCGGCTCGGCATCCTCATAAACGAAGCTCTCAAAGCTCACATCTACGTCAAGTTCCCGCCAATGAATGCCGTCCATACCGAAACGGTAGTGCGCGCGCTGTTCGTCCGTTGCTGTCTGCAATGCCGGATACCACAACAAACTCTGTCGGTGAAGCTTTCCGCTCTCGTCCCGCCCGCACAAATCCTCTTCAGTAAACCATATTTCTTTGATTTTCATTGTTTCTATCCTCCAAAATATCTGTTCCAATGTTTGACAATCACCTCTTTGTTATCATCAATCACTTCCTTAATTCTTTTTAGGTCATTACTTTTAATATTGTAAACCTCTTTCTGTACAAACTCTCCGTTTTCGTAGTCGAATTTGGCCTTGCCCTCCGCACCTTCCACATGGATGTGTATGGGTTCGTGTTCGCGACTGAAAAAGAAGAAACTAAATCCATAAAATCTAAAAATTTCCGGCATTGTAAATACGCTTCAAAGATAGGTATTATTTTTGATACCTATCAAATCCATACTCCGTGAACTATATTTTGTTTGATTTTTAATCAACGTATCTCTCTCCTCAGTCATGTAGGTACTTGGGGGTGTTGTTCTCCAAGATATTCATCTGCTGGATGGCGATTTTATTCAGTCTTATCAGACGGTCGCTTTGGGATAGGCCTTGTTCGATGAATACGGCATTCAGGTTTTCCATATTCGATAGGCAGATGAGTTCGTTTATAGTAGCATAATCGCGGATATTGCCTTTCAACGTAGGGTTGGCATCGCGCCACTGCTTGGCCGTGAGCCCGAACATCGCTACGTTCAGCACGTCGGCTTCGTTGGCGTAGATGACACTCGCCTGCGCGGGGGTAACCTCTTTGGGAATAAGGTTTTGACGAATAGCCGAGGTGTGGATATGATAGTTTATCTTCGCCAACTCCCGCTTGGCCGACCATCCCAACTGCTTCTGTTCCTCTGCTTTGAGACGTTGAAACTCTTTGATAAGATATAACTCAAATTCCACCGATACCCAACTTGCAAATTTAAAGGCGATGTCCTTGTGGGCATAGGTGCCGCCATATCGTCCGGAGTGGACAATCAAACCAATGGCTTGCGTGGACTCAATCCATTTTTTGGGGGAGAGGGTAAAAGCATTTAGTCCTGCTTCTTTTTTAAACCCCTCGAATTCGAGGGGTTTAAAATGTGGGTTGAACAATTGTTCCCAAATACCTAAGTATTCAATGGTATTGCGGTTGCGCATCCAATTTCCGATAACAGCGTTTGGCGTATCACTTTTATGANGCGCTAAATCCGTGATGGATATATATCTTTCACCATCAACAGGAATAATCGAAATCTCGGTGTTTTGTACGGTAATCTTTGCCATGATAAAAGGGGTTTAGGTCGGTCTTTCAACCGATGGTTTACCCCTATATCGTTTGAANTCGAATTTTATCGGGGTTTTAAATGTTAAAAAGTGTTAAATCAACACCCGAAAGTTGGAAACTTGGGAA
>JAAVBQ010000013.1:25617-34003 GCA_014803485.1 bacterium
CGTGAAAAGGGCTGGGATTTTACTTTAAATTCGCGCATCATGCCTTAANCNGNCCCAATGGGGACAAAGGCGGAAACAGAAAGCGAAATGGCGAGAATTTTGGCGATAGACTATGGGCGGAAGCGTTGCGGGGTGGCCGTTACAGACCCTCTGCGCATTATCGCCACGGCATTGGCGACGGTGCCGGCGGCGGAGCTGTGGGATTATCTGAAGGACTATTTCGCCAAGGAAGANGTGGATTGCGTGGTGGTGGGCGAGCCCCGGCAAATGGACAACACCCCTTCGGAGAGCGAACGTTTCATCACACCCTTCGTCAACCGTTTCCGCAAGGCCTANCCGGATATGCCCTTGGTGCGGGTGGACGAAAGGTTCACTTCCAAAATCGCGCATCAGAGCATGCTCGACATGGGGCTGCGCAAGAAACAGCGTCAGGACAAGGCCTTGGTGGACAGCATGAGCGCNGTGTTGATTTTGCAGACTTATATGCAGATGTTGGATAACGAAAAATTCAGAATATGATTCGACCCATTGTAGCCTACGGCGATACCGTGCTTCGCCGTCAAACCGAAACGATAGGTCCCGATTATCCCGACCTCAAGCAACTTGTGGAGGATATGTTCGAAACTATGGAACACGCCAACGGAGTGGGGCTTGCCGCTCCGCAAATNGGNCTTTCCATCAAGTTGATTGTGGTGGATGCCACGCCGTTTGCCGAGGAGGAACCCAAGTGCGCCGATTTCAAGAAAGCCTTGATGAATCCCGAAATCTACGCGACCGAAGGCGAGGAGTGGGCGTTTGAAGAAGGCTGTCTGAGCTTTCCCGGCCTGCACGAAGACGTGATGCGCCCCGAGACGGTGCATATCCGCTATCAGGATATAGACGGCACGCCGCACGACGAGGTGTATGGCGGNTATGTGGCCCGCATTCTGCAACACGAATGCGATCATCTGAACGGAAAGACATTTGTGGATCACCTCAGTTCCTTGCGCAAGACCTTTCTTCGCAGAAAATTGGACAATATCGTGAAAGGGGCGGTGAGTGTGGACTACAAGATGCGTTTCCCCAATCCCAAACACAGGTAAGAGCGTATGAAAAAGAAAAATCTCCTGTGTATTTTCTATTTGTCGCTGAGCCTTTTGGCTGGGGCGGCAGGTAGGCTTGATGCACAGAATACAGCGGTGTACGACCAGCCCGGACGCGATTTCCGGATGGGGGTGACACTCTATCAAAACGGCAAGTATGCGGCGGCCAAACGCGCATTCGGGCAGACCGAACGCCGTTTGTCGGCTTTGGATGCGGACGATGCCTATATGCGCGAGGAATGTGCGTATTACAAGGCCTTATGCGATGTGTTGCTCTATCACAAGAACGGAGCCTCGGCCTTGCGCGACTTTGTGCAGGCCTATCCCGAAAGCAATCGGGTGAACGATGCGTATATGCAGCTGGCGGATTTCGAATACAACTACGCGCGCTACCAGTCGGCCTACGACAACTATCAGAAGGTGGACCCCGACGAACTCGACACGCGGAACGANGCGCGGAGCCGTTATTTTTTCCGTACGGGCTATGCGGCATTCATGATAAAGAAATATGACGATGCCAAGCTGTATTTCTCGCGTCTTATCGATCAGAACACCCGCTATACGGTGTTCGCCACCTACTACTATGCGTATATCCTCTATTCGCAGGGTTTCTATCAGACCGCCTTGGACAATTTCGAGAAAATTGAGGACGATCCGTCTCTTTCGGCAATCATTCCGCTCTATATGTTGCAATGCCGCCATATGNTGGGCGAGAACGANAAGGTACTGGAGGACGGTCCGGGCTTGATGGAGACNGCCGGCGAGAAGCGCAAGGCCGAGATAGGACGTCTGCTGGGCGAGGCCTACTATATGCAGGGCGACTATCGGCGGGCCATTCCCTATTTGAATGCCTTTTATAAGAATTCGGCCTCCTTGCCCGATGTGGAGGGGTGTTATATCCTGGGGTATTGCTACTATCAGATAGGCTACTACGATTCGGCGGTGGTGTTCTTTCAGAAAGTGTTGCCGCTGGATCCCGAACCCAAACTCAAGCAGACCACCCTCTATCATCTGGCATATTGCTATCTCCAACAGGGCAACAAGAAGTTCGCGATGGATGCCTTCGCCCAGGCTTCCAGGATAGAGGATGCCAACGAGGTGATGGCCGAGGANGCCGCCTATTATCATGCGCAGTTGCTCTATGAATTGGGCGTGAATACNTATCCGTCCTCGATTTCGGTGTTCGAGGGTTTCTTGGAACGTTATCCGAATTCGGCCTACAGGCANCGGGTCTACGGTTATTTGGTGGATTTGTATATGACGACCAAAGACTACGACCATGCTTTGGCTTCCATTGCCCGGATTCCNCATCCGAGCGTGAAGATTCTCCGGGCCGAACAGCGTTTGCTGTTCAACAAGGGTGTGGAAGCCTATTTGCGCAGGGCCTACGGCACGGCTTTGGACTATTTTGAAAAAGCGGCGAAAGCCGACCGCGACGAGGCGCTTACCGCGCGTGCGAACTATTGGCAGGGCGAGTGCTATTATGCAGGAGGTCGATACGAAAAGGCGGCGGAGTTCTATCGGAAATTCCTGTCGGCTTCAATTTCCNAAACGCTTCCCGAATACCCGAACGCTTTGTTTTCGATGGGCTATGCGGCTATGGAGATGGTGAACTATCCGTTGGCCTTGCGCTATTGGAAGGAGTTTTTGGCTTTGCCGGCCGAGAGGGTTGCGGGCGAGCCGGGCTGGGGGGCCGATGCTTACGTGCGTCAGGGCGATTGCCTTTATATGCAGGAGGAATACGGGCCGGCGGTGGATTCGTATCGCACGGCGGTGGAGAAGGGCTACACGCCGCAGGATTATCCGCTGCTGCAGACCGCTTTGTGCTATGGCGCGATGGGGCAATACGCNAAAAAAGTTGAAACCTTGTCGGGGNTGGAACGGAATTTTCCTCAGTCCAACTATAAGGGCAAGATCTGGCAGGAATTGGCNGGCACCTATCTTACCTTGGAAGACAACGAAAAGGCTTTGCAATACTATCGGAAACTGCGGGACTTGCAGCCCGGCTCGCCCGCCGCGCTGTTGGCGCAGACCCGCATGGGGCTGATTTATTTCAATCAAGGCAACAATCACGAAGCGCTCAACTGTTTCAAGGCGGTGGCACAGGCAAGTCCCTCCACGGAAGAGGGCCGGCAGGCTTTGGCNAGCATNCGCAATATCTATATGAGCATGAATCAGATAGATCTTTATTTTGCGTATGTGAAGAAACTTCCCCATATCAAGATAGAGGAAAGCGAACAAGATTCGCTCACCTATCTTGCGGCCGAAAACTTCTATCTGGACGGCGATTGTGCGCAGGCTCTGCAGGGACTCAAAAAGTATCTGGACGCTTATCCCGAGGGTATCTTTATGGTGGACGCATGGCTGAATGTGGCCGAATGCGCCGAAAAGACGGGCGACGGGGAAAACTTGAAACGGGCGCTTGCCAAACTCGCGCAGTTGAAGATAGAACAGGCCGAGCCCTCTGCGCGGAAATTGGCCGACATATATTATGCGGAGAAAGAATACAANCCGGCATTGGGCTATTACACCCGATTGGAGGAATTGGCCTCCACCGATGCGAACAGTCTGGCGGCCAAGATTGGAAAGATGCGTTGCTATAGAGCCACAGGAAAGAGCAAGGAGTTGATTTCGGCCGCTTTGGATGTGTTGAGGATGGATGGCGTGAGCGAGGTGGAAAGCGACGAGGCCCGTTATTTCATCGCGCAGGCGGCGCCGGCAGTGGGAGAGAAAGAACTTTCCATGCAGCAATACGAAATTTTGGCCAAGTCGAANAATCCCGACTACGCGTCCGAAGCCTGCTATGCCATTTTGGAACAACGCTACAGGGGCGGTTTTTACGATGAGGCCGAACGTCTGATTTACGAATATCTCAACGGAGGATCGCTCAACGACTACTATCTGGCGAAGGTGTATCTGTTGTGGGCCGACATTTATTACCAACGGGGCAATGTGCTGCAGGCCAAGCAGACCTTGCAGAGTATAGCCGACAACTACGAGGGAGAGGATTTGCGTCAGATTGCGCTCGATAAATTGGGAATGATCNGNCAAAAAGAAAACGAAGCCTTGCGGGAAGAAGAGGAATTGCGGGAAGAACGCTATTCCGACCCGGGTGAGTTGGTGCTTCCCTCTATGTAAAACGACAAAAGACAATCCGTACAGATGAAGATATATAGAAATTTAGCGTGCGTGATTATGGCGGGACTTGCCGGTGCATTCCCGCAGGTACAGGCGCAGTCCGACGGTGTGCAGACAACGCGGGAAAAGAAGGACTACAACGAGAAAGTGTTGGTGACGGCTCCTTATCAACCTAATCTGGGCACNGTGAGCAAACCCGTGTTCAGGCCCTCTTTTTCGGACACAACGGTACGGTCCTCTTTGGTGGACTATCAGATAAATTCCCGTCCCTATTCGGTTTCCTATCCGGTGGGGAATATCAAGGCTGCCAAAATGCTGGGCGAACCCATCGCCAAACTTTGGAACAACAGCATCCGTCTGGGCATGGGGTGGAACTCCTACAAGACCTATTCGCCTTTGGCCGAATTGAACTTCGCCATCGGGCGCAACCGCAAATACGAGTTCGCCGCATTTGTCCGTCACCATTCCACTTTCGGAACCATAAAGGGATACGACCGATTCAAGTCGAACAATTCCTATACCGAGGCCCATGTGAAAGGGGGCATCATGNCCGATAAGTTCTTGGTGAATCTGGATGTGATGTATAANCAGAANNTGGTGAANTGCTATGGNNTGAACAATGAGGNANATNNNGATTCGANACTTNGGANAGTTGNNGTGGNTGAGGATTTNNTNNANCAGNCNAANCGNTGGTATCANAATGCGCGCGGNGTGGTGACNTTCAAGGACAACGCCCGCANGGCGGANGACATACGTTTCGATGCGTANTTGGATTATGACTTCAATACAACGAATTGGNGNCGTAATNNNTCCGAAAACACGNTGNTTGNCGGCGGNAATNTCTCCAAGCAGATNATGGATACNCGCAAGGGATTGGATGNNTTGGNGTTGGGAGGNCGTTTCCNTTTCGAGGACAATATGTTCCGCGACGGCATCNCCGATGGGGNATANGGTGTATGAAGANGGTGCGGAGGGNNNCGAANNAGTNTTTATCCGNGGCAATGAGNTNCACAACGCCTATCATGTGGAATTCGGCCCCGATCTACGCTATACCTATGAATTCTTGGANTTGAACGCGGCCTTGATGTTCCATGTGTTCGGAAACAATGCCTCCAAGGCTCCCTACGTGGAGAAGCAGACCAAGTTCCAATTCAATCCCGTGATAGATTTGCGGCTGCATCTTATCGAAAAAGTCCTGACGCTCTATTTGGGAACCGATGGCGGAGTGCGCCGCAACACAGTGGATTATATCTCCTCCATCAATCCCTATCTGCATCCGCTTCTGTTTACGAATTTGGGCTTCACGCGCGACAAATTCAACGCCTACGTGGGCCTGCTGGGTAATTTCAGCCGCCATATCGATTTCCGTATCGAAGCTTCGGCGCACTTTATGGAGGATATGCTTTCCTTCGACTACTACCGCTACCGATATCTTGAGGGNTNTCNTNNNNACTATTATGGCTACAACGATTTCGTGCCTCTGTATTCGGGCGATATATTCAATCTGAAAGCCCGTGGTGACCTCAATTTCCGTTGGGACGAACGTATTTTGGCGCATATCGACGCCACCTACAACTACTACGAGAAGACGCTCTACTACGCACCCGCCTTCAAGGNCAATATCGCCTTCAAGTATAATATGGCGGGCAACAGGCTTTCGCTCTACACCAATCTGATGATTTCCACAGGNATGAAGGCCTTGGACAGAANGGGCAACGAAGTGTGGCTGAACCGCAAGGGTGTGTATGATTGGAGTCTNGGTGCGGAATATCGGTTCATCAAGCGCATGACGGCATTCCTGAATCTGAACAACATCATCGGCCAACGCTACTATTTGTGGAACGACTATCAAGCCTACCGCTTCAGTTTCATGGCCGGCGTCACGGTGGATTTTTAGACAACGATGAATATCATACANGGCATAGAGAATTACAAACCCATCAAGAACCCCGTGTTGACGGTGGGNTCTTTCGACGGCGTGCATCTGGCGCATAAAGCGCTTCTTGCGCATCTCGACGGGGAGGCCAAGGCTTTGGGCGGCGAGAGTCTTTTGGTGACTTTCTTTCCGCACCCCCGTCAGGTATTGCATTCGGAAGATGCCTATGCCGATCGGCTCCGCCTGCTCACCACCCAAGAAGAGAAAATACGTCTTTTGGCAAAAACAGGTCTGCAGAACGTATTGTTTCTGAAATTCGACCAAACCCTTGCCGATATGCCTTACGACACTTTTGTCCGTGATATATTGGTCGGCACGATAGGGGTACGCAAGGCCGTGGTGGGCTTCAATCACTCTTTCGGGAAAGACCGTGCCGGCAGTTTCGCGAATATGCAGGAGCTGGCCTCGCGCTACGGCTTCGAGGCCGAATGCTTCCCCGAAAAGATGATGACCGACGAGAAACTGAGCTCCACCCGCATCCGCAGCTTGCTTGCCGAAGGCAAGGTGGCCGAGGCCAATACCTTGCTGGGCTACCACTACCGTATGTACGGNTGCTGGAAAGAAGACGGCGGTTTCTGTGTGGANGACAGCCTGAAACTCATGCCCGNCGCCGGCAATTATCTGGTGCGGGTGCGCAACGGCAAGAAATACGATTTTACCCTCGGACAGGTAGGCGAAAGAATTCTCTTTCCCGATATGAGCACGCTGAAAGACGGCGATGCAATAAAGGTGACGTTTGTGAGGGAAGTAAAATAGATGGATTATGTTAGCGGAGAATTACAGGAAAGTGGCGGCGACCGTCAAGCCGGGCGTGCGCTTGGTGGCTGTTTCCAAATACAAGACCGTCGAAGAAATCCTTGAGGTCTACCGGGCCGGCCATCGTGTTTTCGGCGAAAATAAGGCGCAGGANATGAAAGCCAAACAAGCGGTCNTGCCCGGAGATATCGAATGGCACTTCATCGGTCATCTGCAAAGCAACAAAATCAAGTATATCGCCCCCTATGTGGCGCTCATTCACAGTATCGACAGCTTTTCTCTGTTGAAGGAAGTGAATAAGGAAGCGGCAAAGAACAACCGTGTCATTCCCTGCCTCCTCCAGTTTNACATAGCCCAAGAAGAAACCAAGTTCGGNCTGAACCGCGAGGAGGCCGATGCGTTTCTTTCTTCGGAAGAATTCAAGACATTNAAAAATGTGCGTATCGACGGCGTGATGGGCATGGCCACATTCACCGACGATACGCACCGTGTACGGGAGGAATTCGCATCCCTGCACCGAGAGTTCGATTATCTACAGACGCGCTATTTTGCCCAACAGGAGCATTTCAAGGAAATCTCCATGGGCATGAGTGACGACTATACCCTTGCCATGGAGCAGGGAAGCACCCTCGTGCGTGTGGGAAGCGCCATTTTCGGCCCCCGCGACTATAGCCGCAAACTCTACTGATTCCGATTAGTCGCCCAAAGTGGCAACCATCACGGCCTTAATCGTGTGCAGACGGTTTTCGGCTTCGTCGAAAACNATGCTGTATTTCGATTCGAAAACNTCTTCGGTNACTTCCAGACCGTTCATCTTGAACTTGTCGTAAACTTCCTTGCCCACCGTGGTTTCCANGTTGTGGAAAGCGGGCAGACAGTGCAGGAANTTCACGTTGGGGTTCTTGGTGGCCTTGATNACGTTCATATTGATNTGNTANNCCTTGAGGTCTTTGATACGCTTGCCCCAGGCTTCCATAGGTTCGCCCATCGAAACCCATACGTCGGTGTAGAGGAAGTCAACGCCCTTCACACCGTCGGCCACGCTTTCGGTAAGGGTAATCTTGGCACCCGTTTCCTTGGCGATTTTCTGGCATTCGGCCACGAGTTTCTTGTCGGGCCAGTAGGCTTTGGGAGCCACGGCGCGGAAATCCATACCCATCTTGGCGGCACCCACCATCAACGAGTTGCCCATGTTGTAGCGGGCATCGCCGAGGTAGGCGAAACTCATCTGATGAAGAGGCTTGTCGCAGTGTTCCTGCATGGTGAGGAAGTCGGCCAGAATCTGGGTGGGGTGAAATTCGTTGGTAAGACCGTTCCAAACGGGAACGCCGGCGTATTCGGCCAGGGTTTCCACGGTAGTCTGCGCAAAGCCACGGTATTCGATACCGTCGTAGATGCGACCCAGCACGCGGGCGGTGTCTTTCATCGATTCCTTCTTGCCCATCTGCGAACCGGAAGGTCCGAGGTAGGTAAC
>JAAVBQ010000014.1 GCA_014803485.1 bacterium
AAAAATGTTGTTCCCGATGGATATAGAGCGTATCCAAGCGCACATAGGTGATGCTGTCGCAGCCGTGCACGCTCTGATAGCGGTGCAGCTCCGTAAGCCCGAAGTTCCGTATCGTGTCCCTGCCGAAAATGTACGGCAGGGAATCGCGCTCCACGGCGGCGCGGTGCACCACCTCGCGATAGGTGGGGTAATGATGCAGGTACATCCGGTATATCGTATCATACTCCGCCGATGCCGTTTCCACCACCTCGTAGTTCCAACCCTCGTTCCGCGCGTAGGAGTTTATCATCTTCACCGAATCGCCGGGGCATACCGTGTCCGAAAGCAAGTCCTGATACACAAAGTTCGATGCAGGTACATCCAAATAGACGTGCTTGTTGAAATCCTCCTTCCATGCCTCCACCCGTACCGTGGTTTCTTTCGGCACAGGGTGGCGCACATAGCCCACATTCCCCTCTATCCGTATGATATCCTCGTTCAAAGAAACCCACCGCACCCCGTAATTCGTATCCACATAGAACGGCAACGTCACGCTGTCCGCGTTCTCCCCCGGATAGAGCAAAATCGGCGAGGCCGCCAAGCGTCCCGGCCTCTCATCCATATGCCGCAGACGCGGATAGAAGCCGTCTTCGAAAATAAAGTCTTCTTCGGCACTGTCCCCCATCAGACTACGCATAAAAGCCGAATCTATCAGTTGCCTGCTTTCGAGGTTGTAGCCCACCGTCCATTCATGAGTGGGCAATTCTATATCCGGAACCAAATTTTTATCATTGAAATAGGAAAAAAATATCTTGGGTCCTACTCCATTCTCACAAGATATCAATTTTTTATTGCGACCGAAATTGAATATATTCGATATATATACCGAATCGTTGTATCTATGAACATAAACACAGACGCTCCCTTTACCCCAATTGATTAGATTTTTTGATGTTTTATAGAGTCTAAAAGCCGCATATGTATAATGACTGTCGAGATTGTCACTAAAAAATATACAATTGATAAACTGCATTGGGAAAAACGAGGTTGGAAGAGAATACATTCCAGACACAGAAACATCACTGCCTATCGTAATCCCATTAAAAAAAGTACGGTCCATACTTATCGCCCAGCTTGACCGTCCCCTAAGATGTAGATTTGACATCTTCGTATGATCATTAAAATGTATATTAAAAATCTCAAAATTGCAAAGATTATACAGAATCTTATCATTCCCTTGGAAATATTGAAGATTCGTATGTAGTCTATACTGAGAATTGTCAATACATGCAAAATCGAGATTATTTTGTAAACTTATAGTCTGAATTTCACGTACAAACAATTCTTCCGGTCTATATATCTGCACATACGATTTATCTTTGCTCCTATAGGCCTTATCAACCCCTCCTTGCCAAGGCTGCACTTCTTTAAAAATAAAATGAAAGCCGATATTTCCCTGTGCTATTCTGTAATAGTAATGAAGCGTATCATCCCGTTCCGCATAAATGCTGTCCCGCGATACCGGCAAGGGCATTCCACCCCCAACCCACAGACTGTCTAAATAGAATTGTTTTCCCGGCTTGATGCGGAAATGAAATTCTGAACCCTCTTCAACTTCGAATACATAGGTTCCCGCTCCTTGAAAAGTGTTCTCCTGCATACAGACAATCCCATCCCCCTCTATGGTTACAACCCCATGCACTTGCGAAGGATGCCACCGCGGCGCCAATACATACGTGTACACGCTGTCGCAGCCCTCCACCGTAACATAACGCTCGGTCTGTTCCCCGAAATCCTGCATCAGTCTGCCGCCCACCATATAGGGCAACTCCTCGATATAGCAGCTGTCTATGTAGGTGGTATGATGAACGGGATATACTAAAGCACGTAAGTGATGGATGCTGTCCGTGCCGCCTTTGTACGGGTCAAAGACCGTATCGGTGTAATCGCCCGTGTGCGTGATTTCCCTGTCGCGCCAAGACAAAGTGCCGCCCTCGCAGGTGTGCAGGGTATCGTAAAAATGTTGTTCCCTGTGGATATAGAGCGTATCCAAGCGCACGTAGGTAATGCTGTCGCAGCCGTGCACGGTAAGGGCTTTCAGGGTCGTCCAACCGAACTGCCGTATCGTGTCCTTGCCGTGGATATACGGCAGGGAATCCCTTTCGACAAGAAAATACAAGGTATCGCGATAGGTGGGGCTAATATAGGATTGTAAATGATAGAAAGTGTCGATGCCTCCTTTGTATGGATCTATCACTTCGTCGTACACTTCGCCCACACCCGTAATCGGAACACCACGCCAATACCGCACAGACGTATCTCCCGAACAAAGACACAATGTATCCCAATGGTGAATCTCCCGTCGGTTATCCAATGTATCCAATTGCACATAGATAATACTATCACAACCCTCTATTGTAAGATATCGGTGCAGTTCTGTCAGACCGAACCATTTTATCGTATCCTCTTTGTAAATATAAGGCAAAGAATCTCGTGCAACTTCGAAATGAAGTGTATCACGATAGACCCTTTTATGATGCAGATGCAAGCGATATACCGTATCCGGGGATGTATCAGTGCCCTCACCCCAAACCACATCGTAATTCCAACCCTCGTTCCGCGCATAGGTATTTTTCATCCAAACCGAATCGCCATGACATACTGTATCGTACCCTATTTCTTTGTCTACAAAACTTCTCGCCCGTATCGTAAGATATACATGCTTGCTGAAATCCTCTTTCCATGCCTCTATCCGCACCACGCTGTCCTCGGCCACAGGCATCCGCACATAACCTGAGTCTCCTACAATATCCACTAATCCCGGAGATAATGAAATCCAACGCACACCATAGTTCGTATCCACATAAAAAGGATGCTTTATACTGTCGGCATTTTCTCCCCTTGCGAACAAAATCGGCGAAGCGGCCAACCGCCCTGGACGTTCGTCCATATGCCGCAGGCGCGGATAAAAGCCATCTTCGAAGATGAAATCCTGCTCGGCGCTTTCTCCCATTAGGCTGCGCATAAACGCCGAATCAATAAGTTTGTGATTTGAAATATTGAAATAGTTTTGGGTTATGACACCATTCTCTGCACACTCTCTAGAACCCAAATCTGCATTATTGATAAAGAAAGATTGATCTATCGGAGTGGTAAAATTCGAAAAATACTCATCTCGACCGAGATTTAAAAGATAGAGAAGTTTATTACTTTCATGGCTTTGACTACCAATGAACCAAAAACAAGCAGGTCCTTGTTTGTAAGTAGTAAAACAATCACCCTGTGATGCTCCACAATTTATTAAATTTTTTTGAACATTCGGCAATCCAAGCAGAAAGAATGGAATATTACCCGATTTATCTCCAAAGTTTATACAATTCTCCGCTTGCAAACCAGGCGTTGTGTATCTAAAAGTTCTGCTAGCGCCCAAAAGGTCAGCATTTGAAGTACACCCGACAATACTTCTAGTCATTCCATCTTCTGCAAAGTAAAAGGGACTCATATTCCCTTTCTGAATATGTAAATTGACTATACGTTTTGCGAGATACAAAAAAGTCGCATACGATTCCTTTTGGGCTGGGAGCTTTGTATAAAAACAATTCTTTACAATTTTATTATTTCCCAATATCTCAACGAATATCTCGTAATATTTACTTTGTAAAGTAAGTTCATCTCGAAGAGTCATCATTGATTTTTTATCAAAATCAAGATCGTTTTGCAAACTTATTGTTTGTGTTCGACCACGGAAATTGTAAATCGATATCTTCGTCTTACAGGCATATATAAACTCTTCCGGGGTATATATCAAATAGAATCCTCTATCAGGACCACCATACGGGGGATACATCAAACCACTCCACGGCTGAACCTCCTTAAATATGAAACGGTATTTAACATTGATTGTGTCGTTACATTGATAGTATAGAGTATCATTTCTCTCGGCATATATCTTTTCCCTTGCAACTTCTTTAATTGTCCCCGATGTGTCTTCTATTTCTATTTTCTCCAAATAGTATTGTGCGCTCGGTTTAATGGAAAAAGAAACCTCTTTGCCTATTTCTACGGTAAAAATCGCACATGGCCTCTCGGTGGCGTTCTCCACACAAGAAACATCGCTACGTGCCTGAACAAACCCCTTTCCCTTTACTTCCAAGCATCGTAACTGCGTTTGTGCAAAACCCACAAAACTCAAAAGCAAGAGCACGCCCACAAAAAGCAGGCGCACTCTTGGTATGATATCTGTTTCGTGAGGCTTGAACATTACCGCTTAATCAACTTCTTCGTTGCCACAACAGAATTATCTGCTAAAAAGCGTATAAAATACACACCTGCGGGCATCATTGACATATCAACTATTTTCTGTGTCAGGCCTGAAACGTTGTAGGAAAGTACTCGTTGTCCACTTTCGGAAACAACCTCAATCCTATCTATATCCGTTTCCCAACGTAAAAGAGTTTGGTTTGTGGTCGGATTAGGCAAACATTCTATCCTATCTTCAACTTGTTCTTGTCTTGCGGAAGATTCATTTTCAGCTGAAAACATGGATGTGCTTAACGTCATTATTTCCGCTGTAGTTGACCAACAAGTATTATTTTCATTGCTTTTATACTTCAAAAGTGGCGGAAAACCTCCAAACCGACTAACAAGACAGATCTTATTAGTCGTAATATAATTAGATGGGGAGAAGTCTTCTTTATACCATTCAAGAATAAAGTCTGTTGTTGATGCCATTTGCATTGCAGTTGGCAAAAAGGCTAAATACTGTTTTGTAGATATTACAATACAAATAGTCGTATCCGCTCCCCGTACTTGTATCGTATCGAAAGCCTTATCACAAATCGAAGTGGAAACGGAGTAAACTTGTGTCGTAGCCGCATTTTCCAAGGCAACCACCGTCAACTCACCGCAGGTATCGCAACCCAAGGGTTGCCATGCTTCCGGTAGCGACCACGCGTAATGTAATCCCTCCACAGGATTTTCCACCTGCAGAAGCAACGTATCTTCTATGCCGATATTCACACAGCCGTCATACTGTTGCAGGTTAAGTTCACCAAACGATATGGCTATCGAATCGGACGTCTGCATCGTCCATTCTCCTGCACAGTTCTTTCCCGTAACCTTTGCCCAACCTTTATGGGTACCCACTCTCACTTTTACTACGGTATCGTAGGGATTTTCCGTAACATATTCCAACGGTTCCCAACCACCGCCGAATTCCCAAGTATAGGAAGTGGCCGAGGGGTCTGCAAGGATTCGGAATATCGCCGTGTCGCCCGTCCGCAGACAGGTGGCTTCCGTGATATCGATACCCGAGAGCGTATCGTATTCACAGTTCTCCACACATCGCACTACCTTATACACGCTCGATGCCGTATCCGTGGCATAGGCGTTGGTGGCGGACAGCACCAACACGCCGTTATTTTCGCCTGTCGCAACCAACAGCGCCTTGCTACCCTGTGCGTTCAAGGATGTAATCTTCCAATCCTCCCCTACACAACTCCACCAATAGACATATCCAGGAAGAGGGTTCTTTACCGAAAGTTCCACTCTGTCTTGTTCTTCGGGCAGACAATCCAAGTCTTCGGGGTTCTCTATCTCTGGTTTTTCCGTGCGTCCCGACAAGGCGATTTTGGCGGTTATATCTCCCCTGCAGGTAAAGTTCATTTTTACCCTCAAGGTATCGCCCGGCTGTGGCGTTGAAACGACTCTATAAGTGGCATAATCCTTAGCGAAGGAGTATTTCACGATTTTGAGCGACTGAGGGGCATCCCACACCACACTGTTCGCGCCATGCAGGTTGTCGACACCGAAAATGGCGGTCTGCCCTGCCGAAACATAGGGATTCCCGTCTATGACAGGTTTGAAATTCAAATCGGAAATCTTGTTGACCGTGATTTCGCTGAAGTAGGAAATCGAAACGCAACCGTTTTTTACACAAGTTTCGTTTTGGTCGGATTTCAACTGATAGGAATATCGTATAAGCCCCGGCTCCGTTCCCGTGGATTTCACCTTGATAAAATCAAAACCGGATTCCACTTCTTCCAACTCCCCTTCTACCGACCATGCATTATTCATCACATCGGACATATCCGTATTGTCGGAATAGCGGTGACGGTAAGTCCATACCGTACCATCTTGCGCTGGTATGCACGAAGTATCTCCATATATTCCCCCCTCCACTTCGAGCGCGTTGTTGCACTGTCCCCATACTCCTGCGTGGAATATGGAGAATAGACATAAGATGACTGCAAAATATTTGGCTTTCATAATCGTGTATTTTAAAGAATTATCAATTTTTTAACAACAGGTGCGGCCGCTCCGTTCAATTGTATCTTTACGATATATACCCCCGCCGCATAGTTGTCGGTGGGAAGGGTAAAGGTATCGCCCTTGGCGGTGGTGCGGAACATAAGTCTGCCTTGGGGAGAGTAGCATTCCACGATGAAAGACTCCGTTTCACAGATTCCCTCCACTTTCACTTGCGTTCCCGAATGAACGGGATTAGGTTTCAGGACAATGCCGGGGCAAGGCATATCCTCTTTCTCAAAGGATACTTGTGCTTGCAAGACTTCTGTTCCTTTGCTATTCACAGCATCCTCTCCTTTCATTGCAGTGAAAAGTACATCTTGCTGGTCTGCCATATCAATGACATTTATGGAGTAAACGGAATAACATTGTTTCTCTTCGTTTGTCAACCTGCAAAACAATCGAACAGTATCATTTTCAGGAATATCAACAAAGTAAGCATATACATCTCTATCTGATTCCACTATATCTATGTCATTGCTATACCAATAATAGATATAACGGCCTTCAAAGGGATCATCCTCTTTCTCCATACCATCATCACTAAAACTTATATTATAACCCACTATTATAGAAGACCCCAAAAAAGAAAGTTCAAAAGGAACCTGTAATAAATCCCATTCCTCATCTAACCCAGCTCCTGTCGCATATAAAGTTGTCGAAAAGGGCTCACTACCATTGTGACAACCTTCCGTGTAAGCATATACACTAACTGGTATAGGAGTATTTCTATCTGGTAACTTATAATTAACTCTAAATGGAATAGAGTTACTATCGAGTTCTGTTATCTCTTCTTCCATTATCGACCATCTGAATTTTACGCCCTCTTGCGGTTGTACCCGAAGTTCTATCGTGGTATCTATACCCAACGGGATACAGGGGGTTAACATTCCCCATAAAGGATCCAAACTTGGCATTTCAGGCTTGGGACGCAATACCAACAAAGTGTCACGTTCCCTACCGCATTCCTTGGCTGTAACCTTTACATAAAGATTTTGGTCTCCGGGGTTAGTCAATCTCAATCGGATACTGTCTTCTTTCTTATAAGTTGTCGAATCTATCTCTACCCCGTTGCCATACCAATGCACCTCCGGATTGATTCCGTTAGAGGTCAGTTTAATCACTTGGTATTCGTTGGCACTAATACACATCGGACTTGTGCCAAGCGATACCCTAAAATCTTCACGGATATTGAAAGTATCTGTAATTATGTTGTTCGGACAGGCTTTGGCGTAAACGGAAACAACTACATTGTCTTTGGCCTGTACTGCCGGATAGGCATAGGTATTGTGCGGAGGTAACATGGTTGCAATACCCGCTATCTGCCATACCAATGTATCTTCAGGAGTTTCTGATAAGGAAAGCCGCAAGGTATCGCCGATGAAAACACAGTTAGTGTCTCCTTGCAACTGGATATTGCCCGCCACCACGCTGCGGTGCAACTCCTGCGTAACGGCATCCGAAGCCTTGCAACCACCAGTAGAAACCAACTTTAATCTTACTGATTCATTTTGAGGTATCTGCATTGTAACCAATGCACCTTGTTGAGTATCTATAATACTACCATTTCCCAAATCTTCAACAGACCAATGATAGAACAATTGGGGATTGGGATTGTTTACATTCACCTCGAATGATGTATCGTTTGCCGCGATACAACCTAAATCATCTATTTCAGGAGTAGGGGTCGGTTTTCCTATAAAAATCGTATCGGAACGGGATTCTCCTTTACAAGCTGTGACCGTACATATTATTGGGTATAAATATCCTTTATTATGTCTTTCATAGAATAGTTCCGACGTAGAAGAAGCCTTAGAGGGGCCTATCCCATCCGATACAATCCAATTCAAATTATAAGGAAAATATGCCGACCCAACCGACAATTCCACTTCACCTTCTTCATCAAAACATCTCTCTCCTAAAATCTTAAATGGAACAATACCTGTATCAGGTAACGCCAATTCAAACCCATAGAAAAACGTGGCTTTATGTAAAGTCGTTACAGTCGCCACATCGGAAATCTTCGTTGCTTTTCCCGTTTCAGTTTCAGAAAGTAGTTTTCCGAAAAGATGCCACATAGCCAAAGATGTTTTGGATTTAGCATCTTCCTTGCTCCGTGGAAGGTTGGTACATGTCAATTGTCGTTTATAAGTCACTGTCATGCCAACCACCTTATTCTTGTCTATATTCAAATCTGGCCAGCCAGTAGAGAGCTTGCTCTCTATTGCTATTTGTGGCTCCCTCTCTAATTCCACCGTCACATCGCAACATTCTGACCATATCGAATCCTCTCTGTTTTGCAAAAGCTCCAATATTCGAGGTTTAAAATCTGACATATGGACGGTTGCGCCCGGTGTCGCACAGATAGTGGTATCAAGGATTGTCGGCGGTTCGTTCTGCGCCCCAAATGCTTGGCAGAACAAGGTGGCAAAAACGAATACTATTATATATATGTATCTTTTCATAATTGCATCTCTTAAATTATTTCAAAAATAGTTCAAACACATTTTCTTAGCGCGAATATACCTCATACTCCTTGCTATCTCTCCCTCGGCACGATGATGTATACCACACTCTAACAGAAATGCGGGCAGAAGCAGGTACAGATATCGTCCTCTCCGCAGAGCCCGTACTTGGGATCATCGAAGACATTGAACCTACTCCTCTAAGAATCCACACCTCCCAGTTATAAGAATCTTCTTCTATGATAGTACTGTGTTTAGGAGCAAAAAACGTTATCTCCTTGGCCCCTGCGGCTATGGTATCTCCTTTTTTTACTGTGTTTCCGTTATCATCTTTCGCTGTCATTTCCGTATATGGCTCCGAAACTTGAATGCTCTTTGTGGTAGAGCCTTTGCAATTATAATCCGTTACCGTAATAGTTGAAAAAAATTGAACTTTAGCCGTCGAATTAACCATAATCTGATCTGTTCTTCTTCTATCTCCTGTCGTAGGAGGTACAAGCTGTTGTAAACCTGATGTCTCCCATTGTAAAATCATATTGGGTAATGGGGGAACTGTCGATATATAAAACGGTGTACCGGCGGTAGGACAGGAATCCGACACTTGTAAACCCACCCCGTCGGACAATTTTCTATGCACAACCTTGCTCGTTTTACTCGAATTACATCCGCCTAAAGTCGTCAATACTATAGTAAAATTATCTGATCCCTGAATCGGATAGTTGACTTTCTGAGAGGTTGCCGATAACGGACGGATGGGCTCAAGGCCTTCTTTATCCCATTGAAAGGTAACACCGGGAACCTTATTGGAAGCCGTAATTTGAAGAGTAGGATTGGCTAATCTCGAAACAGCAGGAACACAATCAGAAAATGCCAATGTAGATGCCGGTGTTTTGTCCAAACGAATTCTAATGGAGTCTTTCGCTAATAGTTCATTCGTACACATCTTTATATCACAACGAACCAATGCCGTAAGAGCGTTTACGGGAATATCATTCTTTGAAAAAGACATCTGGCAAGATTTTGCATTCGGAATCTTTTTACCCCTACAGAACCATTCTATCGTCATATCTTGAAAAGTATCCGGTATAGAAAATGTTTTCGCGTTGTCCACACACGTATCACCGATTATTTGCACTTGCCATGTACGCTTGTTCGATTTTCTTATACAAATAACAGCATGCCATTCCCGCTTGCTATCGAGTTCAAAGTTGGGATATCCATTTTCTCTTTCGCCCCAAAAATCATCTTCTGTATCCGTATTCTTAAAGGTAATCTTTCGTGTGTAGGTAATGGTACAATTAATGTATTGGTTTCTCAAGCCCGTTGTAACCTTACCTATACTCTCCTTCGATAGAACAACTCCCTCCCCTGAAAATGAAGGATTGCCCAGTCTTTCATATTTTATCTTACGACCATCTTGATTGATGTGTTCACACACTCCAACACTATCCTTCATCAAAAATGCATGAAAAGCAGAATCAATAACATTAATAGGTATACTAATTCCCTCTTCNAAACATTTGTAAATCGTATCCACTTGGNNNGATGCTTCCACCAAGCNATAACCCGANAAAATACATACCCCTATGAGTATGAAACGTACAAATTTCTTCATAGTCCTTTGTTTTTGTGATTACTCTATTCGTTGATTCTTGCTCTATTATGCCCTTACCCTGTCACTCGCAAAGGATGATTTCACAAGATGAATNCNCAAATATATTGATTTTCTTTCNANAAAACAAAATAAAATAAACNCTCGACTTTTTGTATCTTTGGCAGTTTTNGCGGATAGGGAAACTTGTCCGAGAGAAGAAACAGATATTATGGAACGTATTGAATATTTGAAAAGGCAGGTACGGGAGATACAGGATTTTCCGACGAAGGGTATTTTGTTTAGGGATTTGACGACGCTTTTTAAGGATCACCGCTCCGTTGAATTGGCGACGGACCTGTTGGTGCAACGCTATGCGGGCAAGGGTATTACCAAAGTGGTGGGGATTGAATCGCGCGGGTTTATTTTCGGCAGTATTTTGGCCTACAAGCTCAACGCGGGCTTTGTGCCCGTGCGCAAGAAGGGCAAGTTGCCCGCCGACAAAATCAGCACCACCTACACGCTGGAATACGGCGAGGACAGCATCGAGATGCACCGCGACGCATTGGTGCCTTCGGACAAGGTGCTGTTGCACGACGACCTTTTGGCTACGGGCGGCACCACCGTGGCGGCGCTCAAACTCATCAAAGAATTGGGCGTGACCGATATACGGGTNTGCTTTCTGCTTGAGTTGGAAGCCATGAAGGGGCGCGACAGGATTGGGTCCGCCCACGAGGTATACTCGCTTCTTTCGTATTAGAAGGCTCTGTATCGTTTNCGGCCTGCGGCCTCAGGGCAACAGGTCGGAAACGTCNANGCCCCGCTGCATCATACCACGTATCTGTGTGGATGAAATATCGAGCAGCGGGGCTTTTATTTTGTGNATTCTTTCGGGAAAGCGTTTTTCGNTTTCNGTNACGGNTTCGNGGNNNCANNCCTCNNGNCCGCAGGCCTCGCCGGCACGCGGGTAGACGTAGATGTCGCAGGCTTGCAGAATCGTGTCGCATTCGCGCCACAGATGCAGGTTCACTAAATTATCCTCTCCCATGAGAATGGAGAAACGGATGTCGGGATATTTTTCCCACAGACAACGCAAGGTTTGAATGGTATAAGAGGGTTTGGGCAAAGACANCTCCACATCGCAGAACANAAGACCCGGGCGCCCCCCCAATGCGCTTTTCAAGCGCCCCGCCCGCTCGGTCTCGCTCCACAAATCGCTTTCCTGCTTAAACGGATTGCGCGGGGAAAGCACAAACCANACCTCATCGGCTATCTTTTGTTCCAAGACACTTTCGGCCAAGGCGATATGCCCCTTATGNACGGGGTTGAACGAACCGAAGAAAAGCGATACCTGCCTCATGTCAGCGGGCTAAGAAATCGCGGATGGCGGCGCGGGCTTCTTCCACGGCCTTGTCTAAATTGTCGTTCACAACAACGATGTCGAAGAAACGGGCGTATTCGAGTTCTTCCCTGGCCTTTCCCACCCGTTTTTCAAGACTTTCGGGCGTTTCGGTGCCGCGNTTTATAAGACGGTTNCGCAANTCTTCCACCGAGGGAGGCTGCACGAAGATAGCCAGCGTTTGGNTNGGAAACTGCTTCTTGATATTCACGCCCCCTTTCACATCCACATCGAAAAGCACATGATTGCCTTCGTTCCAGATGCGTTCCACTTCCGAAAGCAAGGTGCCNTANAATTGGTTNACATANACTTCCTGCCACTCCAAAAAACGGTTTTCGTCGCGGAGCCGCTTGAATTCCTCGNCGCTGAAGAAATAGTAGTCCTTGCCGTCGGTTTCGTTNCCGCGCTTGGGGCGGCTGGTGGCCGACACCGAAAACTTGAGTTGCGGAAACGAAGGGAGAATCNTGTGTACCAAGGTGGTTTTTCCGGAACCCGAAGGTGCCGAGAAAACAATCATCTTTCCTGNCTGTGCCATAAACGGAGACTTTTATCTTTCGGGAAAACGTTTGCCTATCATATCTTGCAGGGTGACNTAGGGAAGGGCCTCCACATCCCACTGATAGCGTTCGCGATAGGTTTCGAGTATCTGCAGGGCCCCGGCGTGGTTTTCCTGTTGGTCGATGTCTTGCAGAAGCTCGTTGTATTCCTTGATATTGCCTTTGAAGAGTTGGTTGAGAAGCAAAAATTTCTCGTTGAGGCCGATAAGGGTCTTGATGTTTCCTGTGGCGCCTTGATATACATCGTTGACGGTTTTNCNGCTCTTCATCTTCTCCACCAACGTGCGCAGGGCNTTCTGCGGNTCGTCGGAATTAATCTTGCGGGTTTCTTCCTGCAAGCGGGTGAAGATGTCCGAGCGGTTGGCCATCTGTTTTTCGATTTCGGGGTCGGGCATGGCGGTGGACGAAACGGCCACATTCGACATATCCTGTTGTTCGGCCTTGGCCTGCACCATAGCCGTGATTTGGGTGACGTAGGAAGTGGGTTCGTCCCTTTCGTCGGGCATAAAGGCCGAGAGGTCGGGTTCGGGGCGGACCGGCTCTTCGAAAACGGGTTCGGGTTCTTCCACCACAGGCGTAAACTCGGGCTCGGGNCGGACCGGTTCCTCAAAAACGGGTTCAGGCTCNCCGACAACCGACACCGGTTCGGGTTCTTCCTCCATAGGGGCGGGTTCCTCTTCTTTNGAAACCAACATCAGCTTGCGCTTGAGTTCGGACACCGAGTTGCGCATACGNAGCACCGGATTCTCGGGCTGCTGCACTTCGGTGCGCTCCACTTCGCAAATGGCATCGTACAACGCGCGCAAATCGTTTTTGAGCAACGCAACGGTTTCGGCATCGGGAGCGTTCTCCGACTCCACCAACGCTTCCACCCGCGCCACCACAGGTTCCAGAACCTCGATTATATGTAGCTTTAATTCAGCATTTTTCATAAAACAAGAATTTCCCGTTCAGTTTACACAAAGAAATCGTATTTTAGCACGCTTTTCACAGCGCGCACATATATTTTTAAACACCCACAAGTTGAAATTATTATGGACTTTGATGCTTCGGATTGGATGCACCGCCCCAAAGGAGGGATAGAAGTGGTCTGTGGCTCGATGTTTTCGGGCAAGACGGAAGAACTTATCCGACGGCTCAAACGTGCCGGCTTCGCCCATCAGAAAATCGAGATTTTCAAGCCGGCCATCGATGTGCGCTACGATACGGTGCGGGTGGTTTCGCACGACGAAAAGGCAGTGAATTCAACACCCGTACAGACAGCTTCCGAAATTCTCCTTCATGTGAGCGACGCCGAGGTGGTGGGCATCGACGAAGCGCAATTTTTCGGCGAAGATTTGGCCGAGGTGTGCACGCTTTTGGCCAATCGGGGCATCCGCGTGATTATAGCGGGCTTGGATATGGATTTCGAGGGCAAGCCGTTCGGCCCTATGCCACAGTTGATGGCTATCGCCGAGTCGGTGACGAAAGTGCACGCGGTCTGTGTGAAATGCGGCAATCCCGCACAATTCTCGCACCGTTTTTCGGGCAGCAAGAATTTGGTGCAGCTGGGAGAAACCGATTCCTACGAACCTCTGTGCCGGCGGTGCTATCTGGAGGCCACCGGCCAAACAGAGAAAGAATAAGGCTCCTTTATTACTCCGGTATATAGATAATCTCGCCGTTCTCGAGCTGGTAGGCCACGCCCACTTTCCTGCCCTTCTTTCCCGAACCGTCTTGATTTTCGGAGGGCTTGTATTTGGTGATATTCTGTCCTTCCTTGGTGATGATTTCCATGTTCTCCTGCCCCGGATTCTTCACAATCGTATAGTCTTCCTGCGAAAAAATCTCGGTCATGTTGAACTTGAACACCAAAGCCACCATCAGGGCCACGGCGAACACCATCGCCACATCGAAAAGATTAGACAGCATGGCCACCGGGTCCTGATCGTCGTGGTCTTGCAAGATTCTGCGCCTCATGATTGGGAGATTAAGCGTTTTTACTTTGTTTCATCAATTGGCTCACAAAATCGAGCCAAACCAAATCTTTCTTTGCCCAGCGTTGTTTGGTCTGATACAGCACAAATCCCACCGCGCCGGCAAACAAACCCAGCACCGTGGTGGCGAAAGCCACCTGCATATTGTAGGCCATCGACGCTATGTCGCCCGAAGACAGTCCCGCCAAGGCCGGCCCCATGGGAATCAAGGTGCCCATCAAGCCTAAGATAGGGCCGAACTTCACCAATATCTTGGCTTGGTCGAGTTCTTTTTCTCGGGCAAGTTCGTATTCCGAAATGGTTTTGTCCGCCACCGCTTCGTTGTAGTTGCCATCCACGATGCGGCGCATGCACACGGCCAACGGACGGGAGGCGATTTCGGGCGAAAACGTCAATTCCCTCACATTGCCTTCGTTTAGGTTTTCCATCGTGGCATTCCATTCTTTTTCCATGCGCATACGCTGCACGTATTTCGATATGAAATCGCCTAACAAAAAGAGGCTGCGCACAAAGAAATAGAGCAAGGCCACCACCACCGGCACCAAAAAGCCGCTGGAGATTAAAAACATCAGGTTTGATAAAATATTCATATAATTTTTATTTTATGCAAGGTTTAAACAAAGCATCAATACAAACAACAGAAGTTCCACAAGCAAAAGGAGTTCTGTGCGCAATTCGGTTTCGGGCACGGCGGCGCGGAACAGATAGGCACCACCACCCAGACAGAGCAGGGTGAATCCTGCAAAAGCAATCCCCACATAGGCAAACGACACGCCGGGGAAAGAATAGAGCAGCACCACGTGGAGATAGAACAGGGAGGGAAACACCAACAAAGCCGGTATATATTCCAGAGCCCTATAGAACAGGTTGCGTTTCAAACCAAAGGCTTTCTGCATCTTGGAGGCCGCGAAGCCTAAGGTGAACAGCAGGTGCAGCGTAACCAACACTTGCAAGTTCTGCCGCACGCCCGTGTCGGCAAAGGCACGGCTCACGCTGAGTTTGTTTATCTGCACCGCATACCTGCCCGCCAAAAGCACGAACAAGGTGCAGACCACGGCGAAAAGAGCCGGATAATACTTGCCGGGAGCCAGGCTGTTGCGGAAAATTCCCGTTAGCAGGCAGAGCAGACTTAGGATAAGGAGGATGCTTTCCATTATCGGTTCGTTGTGGTTTTCTTTTTTCTGCGCATCAGCACGACTGCCGCCGCTACGGCGCCCGCCGCCAACACCGCAAATACCATAAGAATAAGGCGGGCGCCGTCTACGGTTTTATCCGAAGTGTCTTGCCGCCGTTCTTTTTCCAGCACCACAGACTTGCCGTTGTCTGCCGTCGGGTCTGCCTGCAAGACCTCACGCACTTTCGCCGTATATTGGCGGGCTTGCTGCGGACTGAGTTTCTGCGCCACAAAATCTTTCAGCAAGGCATTGCCGCAGGTGAAGCCGTTGCAGCATGCACCGTATTTCTCCACCATTTCGGCATGCAGTTGCGCAATGTCGGCCAACTGGGCTTCGGAGGCCTGCCAATAGCCTTTGCGCGCCGTTTCCATCATCACGGCGGTCATTTCCTGCAAGGCCGCCGGACTTTCGTTTTCAAAAAACGTCTTCACGTCCAGTCCGTTCACATCTTTCACATACACCTCATACACTTGGTTCCACATATCATTGTCTATTACCGAAGGCTTCATCACATTCCAACCGTAGGTGTTCTCCACAAGTTCCACGAAACCGGCCGCCGCACTTGCCCCTCCCTTCATCTGTTCCTTGATATAGGCGGGATTGAAGAACGTGGTGCGGGACTCCACGCCTATGGCCGAACGCAAATCCTGCACGCGGGCGTTGTAGCGGTTGCGCAGGTCGTTGAAGTAGTTGTCGGGATCCTTGCCCGTAACATTGCGCACGGTGAGCGTGAGACCGCCCATGAATTCATACACGTGGTCGAGGCTCAACGCGCCCCATGTGTTGCTTTGGCGGGGTTGCACCACCACATCGGTATTCTGCAAGGCGGCTTCGAAAAGCCCTTCCTTGAAATCGCCCCAATCTTGCGAGGAAGTATACATCGCCCCCATATTGTGAAGATAGGTTTCCGAAATCTCCGACTCTTTTTCCCAACGGTCGCCCGCCTGCACCATGCCTGTGATGCCGGTGCCCGAACTACCGTTGAGGCCGCCGAACACCCGAACGGAAGAAAGTTCGCGGGCTTCCTTGGGGCTGTAGCCTTTTTCGAGCAACACTTTTTCGGCGGCCACAAGCCCTTGCGCCACAAAGTTCTCGCCCTTGTCGTCGGCAGCTGCGGCCATGGCAATGGCCCGTTGCAGCAGTTCCAGACGCGAAGCCGCCAAATCTCTAAACTGACCCGAAGTCTGCACCACCACATCGATACGCGGACGGCCCAATTCCTCCTGCGGAACCAACTGTATATCCAACACACGTCCGAAACGGTCGCGCACCGGTTCCACCCCCAACAGATAGAGAATCTGCGCCAAGGTAGCCCCTTCGCTCTCGATAAAACTGCCCGACCAAAGCGTAAAGCTCACCTTGCTCGGTATCTTGCCGTGCTTGGCCGCATAGTCGGCCATCATCTCATCGCCCATCTTCTTGCCTTTTTCCCAAGCGGCAGCCGTGGGCGTGGTCTCGGCATTGATGGCGTAGAGGTTCCGTCCCGTGGGAAGCGCCGACGGATTGGCGATGAAATCGCCGCCCGAAGTAGGCGCCACATAGCCGCCATTGAGCGCGTTCACCAACGAACGCCATTCGGCTTCGGGGCTTTGCCGCAACATCCTCCGGCTCTCGTCCACCTTTTCCAAACTGGCTTTGAGCGCAAGGATAGCCTTGTTCAACGCTTCTTGCTCGGCATTTCCCTTCGCCGGCATTCCTCCGCCCATAGGCATCCCACCCCGCATCGACATAGGCTGTTTTTTCCCTTCTTCCATGCCGCAAGCCTTGTTGTATTCCTCGGCGCTCACGCCCCAACCCAAGATAATGGAACGTATATCGGTGGCGGGATGGCGGAGAATCTTATCAATAGCCTCCTCCGCTCTGTTGTAATAATTTCTGGCAAAATAGGTTTGGTCTTTCAAACGGCTGCGTTCCAACTGCCCCTTGCAGATATCCACCTCGGCCAGGCTGAATGCCAAGGGATCTTTGGCAATAAGACGCACCGAACTCAAAATCTTGTCTTCGGAAAAAGGAACGCCCATCGTATAGAGCCCCGCCCCTATCTTTTCCTGCACCAATTCGGTGGCGAAATCGTCTATCTGTTTGATTTGCGACAAGGTATAGGGCTTTTGCAGATTGCTGTCCAATTCCAGATCGCGGTGCAACCCCATCTTCACCGCCATTTTCTTAATCTCGAGATTCTTTTCGGGCAAAAGATTTCCATCGTCGGCCTTGGCCAGATAATCGCCCGTAAGCGACTGCAACTGCGCCAATTCGCGTCCCAAGCCGCTTTCCATAAACGGAGGGCTCAGATGGCTTATCGTGGTGGCATAGGAACGGCGTTTGGCAATCATGGCCTCTCCCACGTCGGCAATCGTATAGATATAGAAATGCGGCACATCGCCCACCAAACGGTCGGTCCAGTCGGCCGAACTCAAAGCCACCTGCTTGCCGGGGATGAATTCGAGCGAACCGTGCGTGCCGAAATGAAGCATGGCATCGGCTCCGAAATCCTCGCGCACCCAAAAATACGAAGCGATATAGGAATAGGGCGGCACAGGATTGGAACCATGCACGGCTTGGAAAGAATTTTCTCCCGTGCTTTGCACCGGCTGCGGCAGCACCGTCACATTGCCGAAACGAACGCAGGCCACGGCCAAATCGCTCGGAACAGCGCCGTAGCGTTGGGTAAGTTCCGCATAATTCTCCGGCATCAAGGCCTTTTGGAGCCACGCATCGAGATCGCTACCCTTTACCCATTGCGGATAGCCCGAAGAAAGGTATCGGGTCCTGCTTCCCTCGGCATAACTGTTGAATATCGGAGCGCGTTCCATCAAGATCTTCTCGAATTCCTGCACCGACGTGGGCAGACCGTTCAGATTATAGCCTTCCTGTTGCAGACGGCGCAACATATTGTAGAGCGAGGGAACCACTTCCAGACCCGCCGCCGTCAAGGCGGCCGAGCCAGGTCCCTTAAAGTAGTAAACGGCTATCTTCTTGTCCTTGTTCGGTTTGTCTTTCAAGTTCATATAGGCTTCCACCGTGTTGCAGAAACCTTCGAGCCGTTCGGGCACGGTCTTGAAAAGATAAATGCCGTCTTTGTCTTTGTATTGTGCAATGAGCGCATAGGGCAGAATGCCGCCGTCCAGTTCGGGCATCACCACGCTTTGGCTCAGAAAACCGCCGTTCATACCCTGCTTGTCGGCCATCCAACGGTCGTAGGTGGCGTTCATCGTAAGCGGGCAGAAAAGAGGAATGTTTCTCGCACGCAACCACTGCACGGCACGGTCGCCCTGCCCCATAATCAATCGTCCGTGCGGCAGGTAAATCACCGCGTCCGGTTCGATTTCGCACAGAAAATCCAAACGCTTGGAGAAGCCGGCCATCGGATATACCCGATAGCCTCTATCCTGAAATGCCACAATAAGGGCATCCAAATGTTCGGTATTGGTGTTGAACGGCCCGGCGATACCGGTAACAAGCGCTATTTTCTTCTGCCCGTCCTTATAGAGATTCTGTTGCTTCAGATAATCTTCGTATTCGGCCACGGTGTTGAAAGCCAAGTCCTCACCTATATGAAACAGGCAGTCGGGATTGATTTTCCGAACCGAATCCACTTCTCCCGTAAAGAGACTTTTTCCGCAAAGTTCCTTACGTATATAATGAAACAGGCTCCGGTAGTTGGACGTGCCGCCGTTTTCCAGATAGGCTTCCACGGTGGCGGCCTGCAGACTGTCGAGATTGCAGATGTTGTTGTCGGGACTGGTGGCGGCGAAAGTGTAGAAAGGCACACCCTTGTCGGCTATCTTCTGCAACAGGGCGCGTTCTTCGCCCGTAATGCGCAACCCCATGCCGAACACCAATACCGCATCGTATTTCCTCACCTGCGCCCACGCATCCTCTCCCAACGGACGCACCTTCACAAACCTGTTTTCGGAGGAACGCACCATTTTGGCCACTTGGAAATCCTGAAAATTCACAAGCGCGATGCGGGTGGGAGAAGCCAAGGAAATCCACAACGCCCATAACACAAGCACGCACGCGGCACCTACCGCTATGGCGAATATCGTTTTCTTTTTCATCACAATATCTAAATCTTTACGTTATCTTTTCCGTTTCTTTCGAGCCAAGTCCACCACATTGTCCATATCCACCGAAAGCGATACATAGAACGTGATGCCCGGCGAAGTGGACGACACAAGGTCGTAGTTGGACGGTTTGTAGTTGAAGAGGTTGTCTATGCCCACGTTGAGCGAAAACGCATCCATGAAGCTTTGGTTGACATTGAGTTTCCACATCGTGTAGGCCGGGTAATGCACCTGCTCGTAGACAGGTTTTCCGTTTTCGTCGTTGCTGCTTGTGGCGGCCACCGAATGGAGGCTCGAAAGCACGCGCCCGCTCAACGACACGCCCAAACCATACCACCCCTTCTCAAAATGATAGTCGAAACGCGCCACCCCTGTGTGCGGGCGCGCATAACTCACATTCACCCCACCCTCTTTCTGCCGGTCGAACACATAGGCATAACTGAGCTTGATGCCGAAACCGTAGGGCAGTTTCACCATGAAAGAGGCATCGAATCCTGCCGTGTGCGACATATTCACGTTGCGGTAGAAAGCCGTATCCTGCCTGAGATTGTAGATAGTGGTGATCTTGTCGCGGGTGTGGCAATAGTAGCCGCTCAAGGTGAGGCTGAAACGCTTGTGCGCGTATTCGGCGCTCAACATCACGTTCTGACTTTTTTCGGGTTTCAGGTTCGGGTCTCCGTAGATGATGAACCAGCCCATGCCGCCCATATCGTAGTTGGAATACATCTCCTTGAGCGAGGGTGCACGAAATCCGCCCGCATACGAAAGCCGCAGCGAAACCGGCTTGATTTTATACATCAACGACACCTTGGGCGAAAGATGAGGAAGACGGAAACTGCTGTTGTAGTCCATCCTCAATCCATAGACCAGATACCATTGTTTCTTGAATTGAATGTCGTGCTGAACGTAGGCCACGGCCGTGTGGGCCATGTACTTCCTGAACGCGCCCTCGGAAGTGGTGTCGAACTGGTTGGACATCAAGGTTTCGTTGAAGTATTCGGCACCTGCGGTAAGGATGTTTTCGGGCGTGAAGTTATAATCGAGCTGCACGTTGGCCTTGTTCTGCATATTGCTGTATTCCTTGGTCAGCAACGCCGCCCGAGGATAGAAATTGTATTTGTCGTAGAGGTCGAAAGCATAGTCGGCCCGCAGATGCGCCTTGTCGGTGAGATTGCCGTCGAGCACCACGCCCACCGTACCGTCGATATAGCGGTTGATGCGCGTTTCGGTGTAATCGCGTTCCCTGTGATAGAATCCGCCCCGCAGCTTAAGCGAAAAGTTGGGCAGGAAATCATAGCGGAAACTTTGGTTGGCGTTGAAGGTGCGGCCTCCGTAGATAATGGAAGGCGAACTCAACGGATCCGTGCCTTGAAGCGTATAGGTATCCACCGATTTATAGGAAACGTTGGTGAGGCTGTTGAATTTCTTGCGGTCGAAGCCCAAGGTGGCGCCCGTTTTCCATTCGTTGTTTGAACCGTAGCGTCCGTTCACGTTGAGCGACCAAGGCCGCTCGGCTTCCTTGGTGATGATGTTGACCACGCCGCCTATCGCGTTGGAGCCATAGAGCGCCGAACCCGCGCCACGCACGATTTCCACCCGTTCGATATTGTCCGTGTTGAGGCGTTCGTAGTCGATATTGTTGAGATTTTCGCCTGCCATGCGCTCCCCGTCTATCAAGAAGAGGACATCGCTGCCGCCCATGCCCTGCATGTTCATCACCACCTGTCCGTCCATCTGACGGCTGAATTCCACCCCCGGAATCTCGCCTTGCAGCACATCGGCTATATTAATGGCGCCTGTCTTCTCTATTTCTTTGGAGGAAATTACCGTAGTGACCACCGGCACATCCTTGAGCATCTTGGGGGTGCGGGTGCCTGTAATCACCACCGTATTAAGCTGAACTTGATTGGGTTGCAAGGAGAACACAACCGCCGTGTCGCGGGCAATGCGTATGGCCTGCGAAAAGTTTTCGTATCCTGTGTAGCGGATTTCCAAACGATAGGTGCCGGGGGCGGTGAACGTGCAGGTTGTTTCACCGTCCGCATCACACACCGCCCCCGCCCCGTTCAATCCCGCCACCTGAAGGGTGGCACCGGGCAAAGACGCTCCCGTTTCGTCGGTAACGCGCACCTGCAATCGCTGCGCCTGCAAAGGTGTAGAAAAAAACAAAGCCCCCGCGCCCAAGAGGACACAGAGGCAATTGTTTACAAACCTAAAAAACATGGCGAACCTAACAAACCTAAAAAACAATCGGATATTGATAGTCGAACGACACAAAGCCGGTCTTGTCAACATCGTTCTTATAGGAGGTGAACTTAATTGCCGCGTATGTATTTTCGCGGGTACGCACGATATACACATTCTCACGCACCGTATAGACGGGAGGCATACCGTCGCGGGTTACCCATTCGTTCAAAGCGGGATTCACCTCCGCTTCGGCATAACCGATAACGCCCTGCATCATTTGGCTCATATCGACAATTATACTATCTTGAACATCGGCAACGAATCCTTCGGTGGGGATAGCCACCACCTGCGCCAAGGCGGTGAAATCGGTCTTGAGGGCGGCACCGCCGTTTGTGCGTACATTCTCACGATGAAAAGCCACATCCCATTTTTCGGGCGCAGGTTCGGTATAGGAACACGTGGTGGCCTTGCCGTCTTCGAAAGAGAAATAAACCCATTGGTCGTAGGCCGAAGCGTCGAGGTTCGTGGCACGACGGATATCGGCCTCCTCGGTCTTGTCGGGCTTGTTGCACGAAACCGCAACAAAGGCGAGACTTGCGGCGATCAAAGAGAAAAGAAAAAACTTTTTCATGGGCTTCAATTTTTATGCCGCAAAATTGCAACGAGGCGCAGGGCTACCCAATACTAACGTGTAGGTATTTTCGAGCCTCCACCTAACCTAAAATTGCCATACAATGCTTACAACTATTTATTATACAGAATTATGAGATTTTCAGAACAGATAAAAAAAACGGCCGCCGAAGCGACCGTCTGTATTCTTGTGACACCGGTGGGATTCAAACCCGCAACCTTCTGATCCGTAGTCAGATGCTCTATTCAGTTGAGCTACGGTGCCTTTCCGAAAGGAGCGCAAAGTTACATTTTTTTTATGTTTTTGCAAACTTCGTGCCCCAAAAAACATCTTATATCAAGGGGGCGAGATAACGGGTCAGCGCATATCCCCCGAAAAAGAGCCATATATAAAGGAGAAAGGCCAACAGGAACGGGCGAGGCCCGGCCTTCTTGAATTTGTCGAAACTCGTTTCGGTGCCCAAGGCGGTCATGGCCATGGTGAGCAGGAAGGTGTCGAAAGCGTTGATATAGCCGATGCAGACAGAGGGTACTATATTGAGCGAATTGAAGCCTATCACCAACAAAAAGATAAACGCGAACCAAGGCACGGCGATTTTGCCTTTCCGAGCCTGCGGCTGCGCCACGGCGGTTTCTTCTTGGGGCCGAACCGTGAATGCCAACACCAATAGGACCGGCACGAGCATGATAACCCGTATCATCTTGACAATGGTGGCCGTGTCTTGAATTTCGGTGCCCATAGCATTGCCGGCTCCCACCACGTGCGCCACCTCGTGCAGGGTAGCCCCCGTGTAGAGCCCCATTTGCTGCGGTTCCAAGCCCAACCAACCGTTGCGGTACAAAACAGGATAGAGGAACATCGAAATCGTGCCGAATATCACCACCGTCGACACCGCCACCGCCGTTTTATAGGGCTGGGGCTTAATCGTGGCATCCGCCCCCAAAACCGCCGCCGCCCCGCAGATGGAACTGCCCACCGACGTGAGCAAGGCCGTGTCGCGGTCCATCTTGAGCATCCTGCCGAACAGAATGCCTAAGAAAATTGTTCCGACCACAATAATGGCATCCACCGCCAAGGCGCTCCACCCCACTTCCACAATGTTGGCTATCGTGAGCCTGAATCCGTAGAGGATAATGCCGAGGCGCAGCAATTGTTTGGCGCTGAACTGTATGCCGGGCACCCACGATTCGGGCAAGCGCTTGCGCCATGTATTGGCGTATATCATCCCCAACAAAATGCCGACAATGAGCGGACTGAACGATATTTTTCTTACAAACGGCAATTCGGCGATAAGAAAGGCTGCACAAGACAACAGGGCGATAAGCAACACGCCGTACAGCATCTTTATCTTCGCTTGGTTAATCTTCGGCATTTTTGTATTAATTTAGAAACAGCGTCGGCACAATATGAAAAAACGCCTACCAATAGATAGGTTCCACGTCCGGAATTTCGGGAAAGGCAGTCTTGAGCGCCACCTTGACGCATTGCAGAATCGTGGCCCGTGCACGGGGACAGTTGCCGCAAGTGGTCTTGAGCCCCATTTTGGCCTTTCCCTCGTCCGAAAAACCGTAGAAAGTAACGGTGGCCGAACATTTACTGTCCAACGCCGGCGCAAGTTGGTTCTCCACAAACGCCTCTATCTTCGCTTCCTTTTCTTTCATATTTTCCATAACCCTGCAAAGGTATGCACTTTCGAGCCTTAACACAAGAATCTTGTAATTTTGTGGCGAAACGAAAATTTGACAGAAGATTTATCGAGNATGAAGACCGTCAGAGCCGTTTATTTCAGCGCCACCGGTACCACGCGGCACGTGGTGTGCGCCATCGCAGACAAATTGGCCGGACAATTAGGCTTGCCGTGCGTGCAGGTGGATTTTACCTTGCCTGCGGCGCGTACGGAGCCGCTTGTTTTTGGCAGCGGAGACATCGTGGTGCTGGGTACGCCCGTCTATGCCGGACGTGTGCCCAATGTGTTGCTCAAATATCTGCAAACCATGCGCGGGGCAGGAGCGGTGGGCGTTCCCGTAACGGTATTCGGAAACCGCAACTACGACGATGCGCTCATAGAGTTGCGCGATTTGATGGAGAACGCCGGCATCCGTACCATAGCGGCGGCGGCCTTTGTGGGCGAACACGCCTTTTCGCGCGTTTTGGGGGCTTGCCGTCCCGATGCGGAGGATTTGGCGGTGGCGGAAGGTTTTGCGCTTTCGGTGGCGGAGAAAATAGCCGCTATGGGGCAGAACGGCTTGCCAAAATCTCCCGTTCCCGTGGAGGGCACGCCTTTTCCCTATCGGGGCTACTATCAGCCGCGCGACCGCCACGGGGCGGCCATCAATATCCTGAAAGTAAAATCCTTGGTAAACGACAAATGCACCGACTGCAAGCGTTGCGCCGCCCTCTGCCCCATGGCTTCGATAAGCCGTGAAAATGTGCGCGAATACACGGGCATCTGCATCAAATGCGGCGCGTGCAT
>JAAVBQ010000015.1 GCA_014803485.1 bacterium
GCCGTTACCATCTGCCCACGGACAAAACCCAATTCGATAATCCTGTGGCGGAAGGTGCCTCTTCCCCGAATCTTGAGGATCATGGCCTGCTGGCCTTCGGATAATTCGTTTAATGTCATATGTATTATTTTTCCTTGCAAAGAAAANTAATCTTCCCTGCAAGGCAGTTGCAAAATTACAATAGACTACTATAAGGATAAATACCTATTTATAGGTATTACTTCCACGCCCATGTGGCGAGCAGGGTATCGATGTCTGTTTTGAGAAACTCTATCAGAGGTGCCAGAGAATCGTTGTTCGGCGTGGTGGNGAACGACAGGGAGCCCCGCACNAAATGGCGGTTGCTGTCGGTTAGGTAGAATTGGTAGGGTGAAGCCACATCGCGCCCTTTTATATGGTAGAGATAGCCGAAACGATGATTTTCGGGCTCGTAAATCTCACGCTCGTCCACACCCGTGGCCTTTGTCATGTGCCTCTGGATAAAGAAAAGCGTACTCGTGATGCACGAATCCAAATTCGGTTTCCNGACATAGCTCAGATAAATCTTGGCGTTGAGCGAGGGCACGCAAATGTCGAGCCATTGCGTGTTGGCATATTCCTTCTTCACCGGCACGGCCTGCACCGAAGCATATACCGGCAAACGGAAGGCAAAGCCGTAGGCCGCGCTGTCGAAATCGCGGTATTGTTTCTGCGGCACGGCGATACGCATATATGCCTTGGGCTTAGGNACATAATCGTTTTTGCACGACACACCTAAAATCACGGCACCCAACACCGCANCAAACCGNAAAACAGCACGATTTCTACTCGTCGTCTTCATTTTTCCTTCTGTTCATGCGGATGCGCGTGATACGNTTGTTTCCGATGGACTCCACCGTAAACACATAATCTTTGAAATCCACCTTCATGCCTTTGGGCGGNAAATAGCCCACCTGCTCCAAAATCAGACCCGCCAACGATTCGTAGTCACCGTCCTCTATGTCGAAATAATCNTCTTCCACCTCCAGCACCTTGCACAAATCGTGAATCGGCATACGCCCNTCGAACAGATAGGTGTCGCGGTTCACTTTCTGATAGAACTTATCCTCGTCCCAAGCGTCCGATTCATCGTTGATTTCGCCCACCACCTCTTCTATNATGTCTTCCATGGTGATGATGCCGCTCGTTCCGCCATACTCGTCCACCACCACCGCCATGTGACGGCGTTTTTCCTTAAACTCGCGCAGAAGCGTGTCGATGGTTTGCGTCTCGCGCACAAAAATGGCGGGGCGCAGCAATTCCTGCCACTTGAAATCTTTGTGCAGACGGTCTAACCGCAAAATCAAATCCTTAATGAAAAACACACCTACGATATGATCCAAATCATTCTCATAGACGGGCATACGCGAATATTCACGCTCGTGAATCACCCGCATCACCTCCTCGAACGAATCGTTTATCGAAAGCGCCACCACGTCTACGCGCGGCCGCATGATTTCGCACACTTCGATTTTGGAAAACTCCGCCGGATGAACAAGTTCGCTCATTATTACTTGTTGTTATAGGTATTCATGGTGATTTCGAGCCCCGCACAGGCAAAACTCTTTATCATCTCGCAGGCAACCTCCAGTTTGGGNTCCACAAGCGCCAAATCCTGCGGCGTGAACTTGCCCAGCACATAGTCTATCTGACGGCCTTTCGAAAAATTGCTTCCTATGCCGAACCTCAGACGCGGATAGGCTTGTGTTCCCAACAAAGCTTCGATATTGCCCAAACCATTGTGCCCGCCCGCACTTCCCCCTTTCTTCATGCGCAATCTGCCGGGTTCCAAAGCAAGGTCGTCCACCACAACCAGACAACGGTCCACAGGTATCTTCTCCTGTTCGAGCCAATAACGCACCGCCTTGCCGCTGTCGTTCATATAGGTGGTGGGTTTGATAAGNTCCAAGAGATGTCCCTTGCATTTGGCTTCCGCCCAATACGCATAACGGTCCATGGAAAAATTCACCCCACATTCGGCGGCCAATTTGTCGAGCACCATAAAGCCCGCGTTGTGACGGGTGCCCTCGTAATCGGCGCCTATATTTCCCAAACCTACAATCAAGAATTTCATAACAATATGCTTAGTATGCCTTGGCGAAGATGACACGATGATGCGAAGGCGCGCCCGTATAGACACACTTGCCCTCTTCGGGCTCAATGTCGAACGGAATGGCGCGGATGGTGGCTTTGGTTTCCTCCTTAATCTTGATTTCGGTTTCGGAGGTACCGTCCCAATGCGCCAAAATAAACTTGCCCTGCTCAATTTTTTCCTTGAAATCTTCCCACGTGTCTACCTTTACCGTATTGTCCAAACGATGTTTGAGCGCACGATCGAACAGACTTTGCTGAATTTCCTTGAGCAAAGCGGGCACCAAGGTTTCTATTTCGGCTTGTTGATGAATGGTTTTCTCGAGCGTGTCGCGACGGCAAATCTCGGCCGTGCCGTTTTCCATATCGCGGGGCCCGATGGCGATACGCACNGGCACACCCTTGAACTCGTATTCGGTGAATTTCCAACCCGGCTTCTGCTTGTCGTCGTCATCGTATTTCACGCTGATTCCCTGTGCCTGCAAAGCNGCCTTGATTTTCAGGGCCGCTTCGGAAATCTGCGCCAACTGTTCCTGATTCTTATAAATAGGCACAATCGCCACTTGGATAGGTGCCAACTTGGGAGGCAACACCANACCGTGGTCGTCGGAATGGGTCATGATGAGCGCCCCCATCAAACGGGTGGAAACGCCCCANGAAGTAGCCCATACATATTCCAACTTATTCTCTTTGTTGAGGAAAGTAACCTCNAACGCTTTGGCGAAATTCTGTCCCAAAAAGTGCGACGTACCGGCCTGCAAAGCCTTTCCGTCCTGCATCATGGCTTCTATGCAATAGGTCTCGATAGCCCCGGCGAAACGCTCGTTGGCGGTTTTGGTACCCGTGAGGACGGGCATGGCCATATAGTTTTCGGCAAAATCGGCATATACGTCCAACATCTTGCGGGCCTCGGCCTGCGCTTCCTCGCGCGTGGCATGGGCGGTNTGACCTTCCTGCCACAAGAATTCGGCGGTGCGCAGAAACAGACGGGTACGCATTTCCCAACGCACCACATTCGCCCACTGGTTCACCAGAATGGGCAAATCGCGGTAAGACTGAATCCAGCCTTTATAGGTGTTCCAGATAATGGTTTCGGAAGTGGGACGCACAATGAGTTCTTCCTCCAACTTGGCGGCAGGGTCCACGCTCACCCCCTTGCCGTCGGGATTGGCCTTGAGACGGTAGTGGGTAACCACCGCGCATTCCTTGGCAAACCCCTCCACGTGGTCGGCCTCGCGGCTGAAAAACGACTTAGGTATAAACAACGGGAAATAAGCGTTTTGATGACCNGTTTCCTTGAACATACGGTCTAACTCCGCCTGCATCTTTTCCCAAATGGCATATCCGTAGGGTTTGATGACCATACATCCGCGCACCGCCGACTGCTCGGCCAAATCGGCACGGGTTACCAACTCGTTGTACCACTCCGAATAATTCTCGGCACGGGTAGAAAAATCTTTTGCCATATATCTATATAATTATTTCTAATTTAGNGTTTTGTGNNNTTTGAAAGCGGTTTGGCACGATTCTTGCAATAAAATACTTCGCCGCTTTTGCGGAAACGGTTTGTCCGAATCTCAAAACGGTACAAAAATACAAAAAGTCGAGGGCAGAGGCAATTGAAAGCTCGCTTTCAAGTTGACTATGCCGAGACGATGTATTTTCAACGGAGTTAAAAGTACTTTAAAATTATGAAACGAATAGCTCTTCTCTTTGCGTTGTGCCTGCTCGCCACTTCGTGCGGAACCACCTTTATGGTGGCGGCCGACGACATGTACGGCTCGGTTCCCACCCGCGAACAGGAAAGAGCCTACGACCGGGCTTCGTCTCCGTCGTACACGGCTCAACAGGATTATTCCTCGCCATACACGCAGGATTATTCCGTAGAAACTTCCGCCGACACGTTCGCTTACGACGATTATTACGATTACGAGTACACCTCGCGTCTGCGCCGTTTNCACGACGACGATTACGTTTCCGACGATTATTATTCCGATTATTACACCAATTCATATTGGTACGACAGGGATCCGAATTACTACGGCACCAGTATTTATTTAGGCTATGACTGGTGGTATCCCTCCTTCTCGTTCTACTANCGCCCCGGTTGGTATGTCGATTGGAATTGGGGCTGGCGGTATGGCTGGAGCGGCTATTACAGCTATGGCTCGTATTACGACTGGAGATGGGGTTGGAGAGGCAATTCGTATTCGTGGGGATGGCACGACGGCTATTGGANCGGCTACCGCGACGGGCTTTACGACCGCTATTGGGGCGACCGTTTCCACGACTATTGCTATAATCCCTACGACCGCAACACCTATCATCAAAGCCAATACGGCAGACGCATCAGCGGCGGCAGTTCCATAAACCGTCCCGTGGTGGCGGGAGGCGGTGTCCGCACACAGGGTTCCGTGGCTCAGGGAACAGCTACAGCCACTTCAACCGCTTCGGGCCGCAGGGTGGTAAGGCCTTCTTTCGCGGAGCGTTATGAAAGTGCAGTGAGCACAAATTCTACGGTCCGCACCGCCGAAAGTTCGCGCCCCTCGGCCATGATAGACAAGGTTTCTTCGCGTTTAAGCGGCAAGCAGGTTTCCGCTTCGTCTACGGTGAGACCGGCGGTGAGCACCCGTCCGACGCAGAGCACCTCTACGGCACGGCCCGCACAGAGCACCACCACGGCACGTCCTGTACAAAGCAGTCAAACACGGCCCGCACAGAGCTNCNCTACGGCACGTCCTGTACAAAGCAGTCAAACACGGCCCGCACAGAGCTCCACCACGGCACGTCCTGTACAAAGCAGTCAACCACGGCCCGCACAGAGCACCACCACGGCACGTCCTGTACAAAGCAGTCAAACACGGCCCGCACAGAGCTCCACCACGACCCGTTCCGTNCAAAGCACCACCACACGTACCACCACCAACTACCAAAGTCCGGTCTACAACAGTAGCCGCAACAATTCTTCCTACACCAGCCCCCGCTACAACAATTCTTCTTCCACCCGCAGCAGCCAAAGTGCACCGGCAAGAAGCTCGTCCTCCGTACGCTCATCGAGTTCTTCTTCTGTTTCGCGCTCTTCGGGTTCTTCGAGTAGCTCGGGAAGCTCTTCAAGCGGTTCTTCGGGTGGATCATCCGGTCGGAGAAGATAAAACAAGNCGTAACCTTAAANCATTGCATCATGAAACGGATTTCAAATTATATACTTACAGGTGTTTTTCTCTTGACGGCAGGCGGTGCGGGCATGAAAACACAGGCACAGAACGATGCCGATCTATTGCGCTTTTCGATGATGAACCCCATAGGTACTTCGCGCTTCAACGCTATGGGCGGGGCTTTCGGTGCCCTCGGTGCCAATTTCAGTTCGCTCAGCACCAACCCCGCCGGCATAGGCCTCTACACCCGTCACGAAATCTCGATTACCGGCGGCTTGCTCTCGTATTCAACTATCGGTGACTACTACGGGGAGAGCACCGAAATAGACAATGTACGGTGTACTTTTCCGCAAGGAGGCGGCATTTTTGAGGTGTACCGCAATAAGAAGAGCGAGGGGGGATTGCAACGCCTGCAATTCGGTTTCGGCGCCAACCGCCTCAAGGACTTCAATTCCAGCTCCTATATACGGGGCATCAACACGCAGTCGTCGTATATGGATTATGTAACAATGGTGAGCAACGGTTACAATTTCCGCCTCGGAGGCGAACACGAGAACCTAGCCCATGTGGGAAAACTTGCCTATCAGACTGGATTAATGGACCCCATATTTGACTATACAGATAGCGTATACACAAATAGTTATATCTCATTCCTCGCCCCTGGACTTGAACAGAAACACATTGTGCAGGAAAAAGGCAATATCTCCGAACTCGTTTTTTCTTTCGGTGGCAATGTGTCCGATAAATTCTATTTCGGAGCCACTCTCGGCGTACCCATCGTAGACTATAAGCAGATATCGATTATAGAGGAAACCAATTTAGACGGTTTTGAATCAGATTATATTCCCGCAGGTCTGGAATATTTCGACTCCTATCGGATCAAACAAGACCTTAAANTAACGGGGTCGGGCGTTAACCTTAAATTAGGTTTGATTTTCAAACCCTTCGATTTCTTCCGCATCGGCTTGGCCTTCCACACCCCCACCTACTACAACATGAAAGAAAGGTCGACAGTAAGCATAAACACTGAGATGGCGTATTGGGAGTGGGTCGACGAGCAAGAAAATCTTCTCCCCAATAACGATAACTATAGCTACAATGACTTTCGCTACAATATCTCCACGCCCGCCAAGGGAATTTTAAGCTTGGGCTTTCTGATAAAGAATTTCGGCGCGGTGAGTGTGGAAGGCGAATTGATTAATTACAGGGGAATGCGTTTCGATATGGATGATTTGGACGAACAGAATGATATGCGCGATGTGGTGCGTCAAAATTATAAAATGGCCGGCGTTGTGCGGGTGGGAACCGAATGGAAGGTGGGTATCGTGAGCCTGCGGGCNGGTTATATCTGGCAATCCTGCCCNTATAGAAACGAAGANCTGCGCAGACAGTGGTCCGACCATACGGTTACAGCGGGCATCGGCCTGGCTTTGGGACGGTATTGCAACCTCGACTTCGCCTTTATGGGCAATTTCGGGAAACGCACCGACGATTTCTATTACTTGGTTGACCAAAACAACAATCCTTTGGTGCAACCCGGCAAAATCCACTTTGCCAAGTATCTCTACACCCTCGGCTTCAGTTCCAGATTTTAGGGGACGGGGCTGAGCCAACAAAAAAAGCCGCGAAGAAAATTCTTCGCGGCTTTTTCATATCCTCTTGCGAGGCGATTACTTCTTCTCTTCGGCGGGAGCAGCCTCAGCTTCGGCAGCGGGAGCCGCCGCAGCCGCAACCGCGTTACGGGTGGTCTTAACCGCAACAACTGCAGAAGACTGGTCGTTGAGAATCTTGTATTTTTCGTTGGCCAAGTCCTTCACCTTGATTTCGTCCAAAATCTCCATTTTGGTTACGTCCACCGTGATGTTTTCGGGCATATCGGCGGGCAAGGCGCGAACGCGGAGCTTACGCATGTTCTTCACCAATTTACCACCTTTAAGCACACCGGCGGCGTTACCTTGCGTATAGAAAGGCACCATCATGGTGATGGGGCGGTTGTCGCGCAACTCGAAGAAATCCACGTGCAGGAGCGTGTCGTTTACCTTGTGGAATTGGGCTTCCTGCGGAATAGCCATGATTTTCTTGCCATTGAGGTTGAGTTCGACAAAGCAAACTTCGGGAGTGGTGAACAAAGCCATCAAATCGCGGTCGGAGGCCGAGAAGTGAATTTGTTCGCTTCCTCCGTAAACTACGCAGGGGATGATCCCCTTCTGACGGAGAATGTTTGCATCTTTTTTCCCTACGTTCTCTCTGGGAGAACCGCTAATAGATACAGTCTTCATTGTTGTTTTGTTTTTTGTTTATTGCCCCCTCTGCGGCCTAAAAATCGGCGCAAAAGGGCGGCAAAGGTACGTTAATTCGTAAACTTATACAAACTTGAGAGGCTTTCGCACGATTCCACGCGACGNATCACCTCGGCCAACANCTTGGCCGAAGAAATCACCTTAATCTTGTTGGAGGGGCGCGAAAGAGGAATGGTATCACTCACAATCAATTCAATAAGNTCCGATTTTTCGATACGGTCGATGGCNTTGCCCGAAAGCACGGGATGGGTGATGATGGCGCGCACGCTCTTGGCACCATGNTCCAGAATGAGGTTGGCGGCCTTGAGCAGGGTGTTGCCCGTGTCGATGATGTCGTCTAAAAGCACCACATTCTTGCCCTCCACGTCACCGATAAGTTCCATTCTGTCAACCACATTGGGTTTGCTGCGCTGTTTGTAGCAGATGGCGAAGCCCGTGCCGAAAATCTTGGCGTACATNCTGGCCCGGCGGGTACCTCCCGTATCGGGCGAGGCGAACATCATATTGTCGAGATTGAGCGAACGGAGGTAGGGTACAAAGAAAGACGACGACTGCAAGTGGTCTACGGGGGTTTCGAAAAAGCCCTGAATCTGGTCGGCGTGCANGTCTATGGTGATGATACGCGACACACCGGCGGCGGTGAGCAGGTTGGCCACCAATTTGGCCGTAATCGGNACACGGGGCTTGTCCTTGCGGTCTTGACGCGCGCAACCGAAATACGGCATCACGGCCACAATCGAACGTGCCGAGGCCCGACGGGCGGCATCCACCATCATCAGCAATTCAAAAAGATTGTCGGAAGGGGGAAACGTGGACTGAATGATGAANACATCGCAACCCCGAACATTGTCTTCGTAGGAGGTGCGGAACTCTCCGTCGGAAAAGGTGGCCACGTCCGACAACCCGAGCGGGGATCCGTATTCTTCGGCGATTTTGTCCGCCAGATAGCGGGTGGCACGTCCGGAAAAAATCTTTACAGTCGCTTTGGTTTCCATGATGATTGGTTTTGAAACGCACGCAAAAGTAGTGGTTTGCCCCTTGGGTTGCAAATAAAATTTTTGATTTGCGTAAATTTGCGAGTTTGCGCAGGGGAAAATCCCTGCACCGTAAAAGTCGATACGGCATGAAAAAACATGTAGATTTTTTGATTATCGGAACCGGAATCGCGGGTTTGAGTTATGCCTTGAAAGTGGCTTCGCACGGAAGCGTGTGCATCATCACCAAATCCAAACCCGACGAATCGTCGACCGCTTTGGCTCAAGGCGGCATCGCCACGGTGATGGACGCGCTCGATTCGCACGAGAACCATATCCGCGACACGCTCATTGCCGGCGACGGGCTTTGTGACGAAGAGGTGGTGCGTTTCACCATCAACGAATCGAACGACCGTATTGAGGAATTGATTAAACAAGGTGCGGTGTTCGACAGAAAACAGAGCGGGGAATTCGACCTCGGACGCGAAGGAGGGCACTCGGCGCACCGCATCCTGCACTACAAGGACCAGACAGGGGCCGAAATCGAACGCGCCCTGTTGAAAGCCGTCAAGGAACACCCCTCCATCGAACTGTTGGAGAATTATTTTGCCATCGACATCATCACCCAACACCATTTGGGGATGGAGGTGACGCGCCGCACGCCCGATATAAAATGTTTCGGAGCGTATGTGCTGAACCCTCACACCAACAAGATAGACACGATTTTAGCAAAATCCACCATGTTGGCCACGGGCGGCAACGGCAATGTCTACAACACCACCACCAATCCCGTGGTGGCCACGGGCGACGGAGTGGCGATGGTCTACCGTGCCAAAGGGCAGGTAAAGAACATGGAGTTCATTCAGTTTCATCCCACGGGGCTCTACAATCCCTCCGAACGGCCTTGTTTTTTGATTTCGGAGGCCGTGCGGGGCGCGGGCGCGAAACTCTGCACCATTAAGGGCGACTACTTTATGGGTCGCTACGACAAACGTCTGGAGCTGGCACCGCGCGATGTGGTCGCCCGCGCCGTAGACAGCGAAATGAAAATCACCGGCGACGACCATGTGTATCTGGACTGCCGTCCCATTTCCAAAGACGAGATTTTCAATCACTTTCCCAATATCTACGCCAAATGCCTTTCGATAGGCGTGGACATCACCAAAGACCTTTTGCCGGTGGTGCCGGTGGCGCACTACAGTTGCGGCGGCATTGTGGTGGACGGCAACGCCTGCACGAGCATCAAGAACCTCTACGCTTCGGGCGAGTGTTCCTGCACGGGTCTGCATGGTGCCAACCGATTGGCTTCCAATTCGCTTTTGGAGGCTTTGGTATTCTCTCACCGCGCCGCCCAACACGCCATCGCCCATCTTTCGGAGGCCTCGTTCTGCGAGGATGTGCCGGATTGGGACGACGAAGGCATGGTGTTGAACGAGGAGATGATTCTCATTACCCAAAGTCTGAAAGAGGTGCAGAGCATCATGTCGAACTATGTGGGCATCGTTCGCTCGAACCTGCGTTTGAAGCGGGCCTGGGACCGTCTGGATATCATCTACAAGGAAACCGAAGACCTCTACCACAAGTCGGTTCACTCGGTGAAGCTGGCCGAACTGCGCAACCTTATTAATATCGGCTATCTGATTATCAAGATGTCTATGGAACGCAAGGAAAACTGCGGTTTGTATTACAACCTCGATAACATTAAGAAATAAAATCCATCCCTGCGCATGCTTTTCAGGCGTTCTTTCTTCTTCCACTACCTTTCGCCCTACACGGGGCGGCTGGCTCTCAATGTGCTGTTAAGGACGCTCTCGGCGGTATTCACAACGGTACTGGTGTTTTCGGTGGCTCCCCTGCTCTCCCTGCTTTTCGGCACGGCGGGCGGCTTGGAAACCATGACCGGCTCGAACAATTCGGCGGTGAACGCGTTGATGGACGTGCTGGAAAGCTGGGTGACGTTCTCCATCGCGCACAACGGAAAAACCGTCACCTTGGTGTGGGTGGTGGCTTCCCTCTTCGGTGCCTATTTCCTCAAGGACCTTTGCGCCTATCTGGGATTGTATTGGTTCACCCCCATCCGCAACAAAATGGTGGCGACCCTTCGCCAAGACCTTTATCATCAATATTTGATATTGCCCCTTTCGTTCTACACCAAGGCACAGAAAGGCGATTTGCTCTCGCGTATCAGCCACAACACACAAGATGTGGACAATCAGATGCTCAACCAGATACAACAGGTTTTGGTAGACGTCATCACCCTTGTCTTTTTGGTGGCGATGCTCTTTTTCATCAGCGTGCCTCTCTCGGTTTTCATTCTCGTTCTTGTTCCTGTTATCGGCTACATCACAAGTCTTGTATCACGTTCCCTGCGGCGCAAAAGCAAGGCTTTGCAGGATTCGGTGGGCAGGATTTCGTCGCAAACCAGCCAAAGTCTGGACGGAGTAAAGACCATCCGCAGTTATAACGCCACCGACGATGCCGTGGAACGTTTTAAAAAAGAGAATGCCATATTTTACAGATACCATCGTCATGTAGGCTATCGGACCTCGGTGGCTTCTCCCTTGAACGATATTCTGGGAACAACGGCGGTGGTGGCGGCTTTGATGATGGGAGGCTGGCTGATTCTGCACGAAAAAAGTCTGCGGCCCGAGGTTTTCATTGTCTATCTGCTCACCCTCATTCAGATTCTGCCTTCTTCGAAAAACATCATCACCGCCTATTTCACTTTCCGCTCGGGCAAAGGCTCGTTGGACCGTATCAAGGAGATTTTGCGCGCCGAGGAAGTTGTGGTGGAAAAACCCGATGCAGTGCGGGTGAACACCTTTGATAAAGAATTGGAATTTAAGGATGTTTGCTTTAAGTATGAGGATGAAAAGCAGACGGAGGATGCCGCTTCGGAACCGGAGCGGACAACCTTGCAGGATATAAATCTGCGCATAGAAAGAGGGAAATTCATTGCGTTGGTGGGACCGTCGGGAGGTGGAAAGTCTACCTTGTTGAATATGATTCCCCGCTTCTTCGACCCTACCTCCGGGGCCGTACTTTTGGACGGAAAGGATTTGCGCGACTGCAAGATTTCGGATATCCGCGCCTTATCGTCGCTCGTTTCGCAAGACACGGTTCTCTTTAACGACAGTGTACTCAACAATATCCGTTTGGGAAATCCCAAAGCTTCCCGCGAAGCGATTATCGAAGCGGCAAAAAAGGCCGATGCCCACGATTTCATCCAAGAAATGGAAGAGGGGTACGACACTTCGGTGGGTGACGGAGGGAGCAAACTTTCGGGCGGTCAACGGCAAAGAATCAGCATCGCCCGTGCTTTGGTGAAAGACGCACCCATCCTGCTGTTCGACGAGGCAACCTCGGCACTCGACACGGCCACGGAAAACCGCATCATGCACGCGCTTCAACAAGTGGGGAAAGAACAGAACCGCACCATCGTTTCCATCGCGCACAGGCTTTCGAGCATCCGGCAAGCCGACGAAATCATTGTGATAGACCAGGGACGCATCGTGGGACGCGGTACGCACGAATCCTTGTTCGAAAACCACCCGCTCTACCGCAAACTCTGCTTGATGCAAGACACACAGAACTTGCAGGAAAACAAGGAATAGCTATGGAAGGTGTGGTTGTTTCGAGCACAGGGAGCCACTATATGGTGGAGAGTTCCGAAGGAACGCATCTGTGTAAAATACGGGGAAATTTTCGGATAAAGGGAGTGAAAACCACCAATCCCGTGGCGGTGGGCGACAGGGTGGATTTTATGCAGGAGGGAGATTGCGGGTGGATTACCGCCGTACACGAGCGCAAAAACTGCATCATCCGCAAATCGGTCAATCTTTCCAAGCAGACCCATATCATCGCTGCCAATATCGACATGGCTTTTTTAGTGGTGGGAATCACGCAGCCCCGCACGCCGCAAGGTTTTATCGACCGCTTTCTGGCTACGGCCGAAGCCTATCGCGTGCCGGTGTGTATCGTGGTGAACAAAACCGACCTTTTCGGAGAGCAGGAGCGCGACGAATTGCACGAAATCGGGGCGATTTACACGCCGTTGGGGTATGAGGTACTGGCTACCAGCACGGTGTCGGGCGAAGGCATAGACAATCTGCGCGGAATGATGAAGGGCAAAGTATGTTTGTTTTCGGGCAACTCGGGCGTGGGGAAGTCGGCGCTCATCCATAGTCTGGAACCCGATTTGAACATTCGGGTGGGTGAGATTTCCGCCGTGCATCAGAAAGGACAGCACACCACCACCCATGCGCGTATGTATAAGCTCTCCTTCGGGGCGAAAATCGTCGATACGCCGGGCATCAAGGAGTTCGGCATGGTGCAGTTTCAGAAAGACGAACTTTCGCGCTATTTTCCCGAAATGCACACCTTGATAAACGATTGCAGGTTTAACAATTGCACACACGAACACGAACCGGGTTGCGCGGTGAAGAAAGCCGTGGAGGATGGCAGGATCTCATCGCTCCGTTACAAAAGCTATCTGAATATTCTGCACGGCGACGAAGTGCCTTTGCCGGGCTTGTTGGAAAATAAAAACGACCGAAAATGAACAAACAAAAGATTATAGGCATCCTTGTGGGCCTTCTTCTGCTTTTCGTGGCTTTTTATTGGCTTTCGGATTTGATTGTCTATACACTTGTGGCCTTTTTGATTTCTATGTTGGGGCGGCCTATGGTGAAACTTTTTCATAACCGCTTCAAGTTTCCGAAAACCTTGGCAAGCATCACCTCTCTGGTGGTTATCATCGGTGTCCTGAGTCTGATTGTCTGGTTGGTTTTCCCTCTCTTCCTGCGACAGGTGAACCAACTTGCCGAAATAGACTATTCTCAAGTTCTGGCCAACACTTCGGCAAGCGTGGACCGGCTTTTGGCATGGCTGTCCGAAAAAGGCATCGAAATTACGCAGGAAGAGGTGTCGGCCTATGTGTCTTCGGTGGTGAATCAGATTTGGAACAGCATTCATATCGAAGGGATTCTAATCGGTATCACGGGAAGTATCTCTTCGTTGAGCATCGGTATCTTTTCGGTTCTTTTCATCTCGTTTTTCTTCTTGCGCGACGAACAACTTTTCCGCAAGATTCTCTTCCTTTTCATACCCGACCGATACGAAACCCGGATGGGCAACGTTCTCAATTCGTCCGAACGTCTGCTCAACCGTTATTTCGTGGGCATTTCGTTGGAGGTGCTGTGCATGATGACCTTGCTGTCGCTCGGCCTTTGGGCGATGGGTATCGACAACGCACTTCTCTATGGGTGCATGGGCGGTTTCCTCAATATCATCCCCTATCTGGGCCCTGTAATCGGTGCCGTGCTCACTTGTCTCTTCACTATCTTCACCAATATCGAGGCGGGGTTTACCGTAGAGTTGTTTTGGATGATAGTGAAAGTGGTGGGGGTTTTCGTAGCCTGCAACCTCATCGATAATTTCGTTCTGCAGGTGAGCATCTATTCCACCAGCGTGATGGCACATCCGCTCGAGATTTTCTTTGTGATTCTGATTGCGGGAACCTTGGGCGGCATTTGGGGCATGATTCTGGCCATTCCTTCCTACACGGTATTGCGTATCGTGGGCAAGGAGTTCTTCAAAGACACCAAATTGGTGCGGGAATTGACACGGAGAATATAGGGGCTGACATCGCTTCAGGGCAACTTTTAACATTTTTTAGGAATAATTTTTTCGATAAAAACGGAGGTCGGGCGATTATAGGGAAAAACATTTGTATGAACCCTATGATTACGGATTCCGTCGGGGCCCTGGACACCGCCGCAGGCACGGCGGCTGTCGACACGCCCGAGTTTTTATTTCCTTTCGATGCCCGCCGTTTTCTTCCCATCAAATACTGGGAAGTGCAGGACCGGCCGCGCGAAAAATTCCTTTCCGGCAAGATGCAGGAAATGAGTAACGAAGAATTACTCGCCATTCTTATCGGCTCGGGCAACGGCCTGCTTTCGGCGGTGGACATCGCCAAAGAGATGCTCGCCCATTTCGGGGGCAATCTTATGGATTTGAGCCGCCGCTCGCCCAAGGAACTGGCGCGCAAATTCAAAGGTATCGGCCAGACCAAGGCCATCACCATTCTGGCGGGCCTCGAATTGGGAAAGCGCAGTTTTGAGATTCCCGCCGGCGAAGAAACGCTTATTTCCTCCAGTCACAAAGCCTTTCAGGTGCTTTACACCGATTTAGCCTCCTCTCCCTACGAGAAATTCATTGTGCTTCTATTGGCGCAATCGGGAAAACTGATTCGGAAGGTTCTGATAAGCGAGGGCGGTTTGACCTCCACCACCGTCGATGCCAAAAAAATCTTCAAGTTCGCCATCGACGAACACGCCTGCGGCATTGTTCTCGGCCACAACCACCCCAGCGGCAACCTCAAACCCAGCCCCGAAGACATCAACATCACCCAAAAGCTTGTCGAGGGCGCGCGCCTGCTCGACCTGCACATCTTCGACCACCTCATCGTATGCGGAAAATCCTACTACAGTTTTTCCGACCACGACCTGCTCGGCGACCGAAGCCGCTTCGACCCCTACCGACTGGTGATGAAGTGAGAATAAGAGCGGCCGACGGGAAGTGTCTTGTCGTTGATGAGCTTGACCGACTGCCGGTTATAACATTTGATTTTGTCGGATGCCACCATTAAGGATTTATGAATCCGGATAAAAATATGGGCGTCGAATCGGTCACAAAACCATTTTAGGGAATTACGGGCCAATATCATTTCCCCATCTGTAAGATAAATTTTTGTGTAGTTCCCCATCGCCTCCATATAGAGGATTTCGGAAATCCGGATGGGGACATTGGCATATTCCTGCCTAACAACGATGGTTTTCTTTACGTCGGCCAAGCGGGTATATTCCAGACGGCGCACCGATTTTTCGACGGCGGATACAAACCTGTCATAGGAAAACGGTTTGTGAAGAAAATCGAAAGCGTCTAGATTAAATCCCGCCAAAGCGTATTCCGCATATGCGGTAGTGAAGATGAATCCTATATCTTTGGGCATCTTTTGAGCAATCTGAAGGCCGCTGACATCGTTCATCTCTATATCAAGAAATACAAGATCCGGTCTTGTGGCGACAATAGCTTCAAAACCTTTATCCGGATCGCTGAAAACAGAAAGTTCAATTCCACCCAAACGATTGCAGAATCTACTGATTACCTCAAGCGCAATCGGTTCGTCGTCTATGGCAATGGCTCTTATCTTGCTCATAGATCACGAATCTCAAGGTTGACACTGAAGCGATTGTTTCTGTCGCTTATATCAAGTGTATAGCGGTTGGCATACATCAAATCAAGACGTGCCCGGGTGTTTTCAAGTCCGACGGAAATTTCTTCTTTCCTTTCCTGTTTCATTATATCGTTTGTACATAGAAAGGTCAACTTCCTGGCTTTGACAGAAATTGAAATATCAATCAAGCAGTTAGTTGTTGAAGAAACTCCATATTTAAACGCATTCTCCACAAACGAAATAAAAAGCATGGGAGGAACCTGAACCGTATCGTCGTCAATCTCGAAATTGTAGTTGACAACCGTATGCTGATTTAATCTAAGTCGTTGTAATTCTATATAGTTTTGAATGTAGGCCGTCTCCGTCTTTATGGCAATCTTATCGGTATTGACGTGATAATATGTATACTTCAACAGTTCCGTGAAATACATAAAGGCTGTTTCGGCTTTATCCGACTTGCTCACTACAAGACCATAAAGCGTGTTCATGGTATTGAAGAAAAAGTGTGGATTTATCTGTGCCTTATAAAGCGCAAGCTCTGCCTGTTGTTTTTCGCTTTCCAACTTCTTTTTTTCAAAAGCAGCCTGAAACAATTCGATAAGCAAAGAAACGGAAAGACTATATCCTCCCACAACGAGAAACATAAAGCAAACGGTCTGTCGCCTCAAGATTCTACGCATATTCGGGCAACTTGTGTTCTGAATTTCATAGCCAGGAGGATAAGGAAATTGAGAGAGAAGATAGGCCGCGCCTATTATCACCACCACAAACACGCCGATTTGAACATACTTTCGCTGCATCGCTTTGCGTGGTATATTCATTTTCCTTATGGCAAAATAAACGACATAAAGAGAAAGAAACAGCGTGCACGCGAATAAAGGATACCGGACAAGCCATTTTTCCACCGGAACCATTGAGATAATCAGCGGCAGGAAAATCAAGCAAAAGAGAAGGTCGATATATAGCGCTATCCTTTGTATATTCATGATGCAAGGTTAATACTTTATCGGGAATAGGCAAAATGTTGTCCTGTCGTTCATCATCATATTCCGTCATTGGTCAATACTTTTTTGTGTAATATCGACGATGGTGTATCTTTATCTAAAAATACAAGAGGGTGATGAAGAAAATTCATTTGTTAATACCTGTTCTACTGTTGGTTGCCTGCTCGTGCAGAAAACAGGCACCCCAGCAGAACCTTGTTGTCGGTTATCCCGTTGAAATCATAAAAACAACCGATGTGGTGCTCAACACGCACTATGCGGCTACCGTTACCGGATGCCAAACCGTGGAGATACGTCCGCAGATAGACGGAATGCTCACTAAAATCTGTCTGCGCGAGGGGGCTCCGGTAAGAAAAGGGCAGGTATTGTTCGAGATTGACCCGGCACAGTTCCAGGCGGCCTATGATATTGCCCAGGCCAATGTCAACAGTGCCGAGGCGGCCGTTTCCACCGCGCAACTTGTGCTCAACAGCAATAAGGAACTGTATGAAGAAGAAGTAATTTCGGATTTTGAACTCAACATGGCGGAAAACGAACTGGCCGAAGCCAAAGCCAAATACAAACTGGCCCGCGCCGAACTCGAAAAAGCCTCCACCAACCTTTCTTATACCTTGGTTAAGTCTCCCGTGAACGGAATTGCCAGCATGATACCCTACCGCGTGGGAGCCCTGGTGAGCAGCAATATCATAGAGCCTTTGGTGACGGTGAGCGACGACGGCGAAGTGTATGCCTACTTCTCCTTGGCCGAAAATCAGATATTGGAACTGATTGCCCAATACGGATCCATGAAGAAGGCCATTGCCGAAATGCCGGAAGTGGAATTCAATATGATTAACGGAGAAACCTATCCCTTAAAAGGCCGTATAGACGCCATAAGCGGCACCATCAACAGCACTACGGGCGCTATCAACCTCCGTGCCGTTTTCCCCAATCCCAAACGTATCCTGCACGACGGCGGCACCGGTTCGGTGGTGATTCCGTCGGTCTACACCAACTGCATGGTTATTCCACAGAGCGCAACATACGAATTACAAAACAAAGTGTTTGTTTATAAAGTTGTGGACGGGAAAGCCTCTTCCACCGAAATCAAAATCGCTTCCAACAATAATGGAAGGGAGTATGTGGTGATTGACGGATTAAGCATCGGCGACACGATTGTTTCCGAAGGGGCAGGCTTATTGAGAGAAGGCACGGTAATAACATCAAAGACGCAGAGCAAATGACAATCAAGACATTTATAGATCGTCCCATTCTTTCGTGTGTGATCTCGGTAGCCATTGTGCTCTTGGGATTGCTTTCCTTGGTGGGACTGCCCGTTGAGCAATTTCCCGAAATCGCGCCCCCGACCATCAATGTTTCGGCCTCTTATGCGGGTGCCAATGCCGAAACCGTGCAGAAGAGCGTGATTGTGCCTATCGAAGAAGCCATCAACGGTGTGGAGGATATGCTCTACATGGTCTCTTCGGCAACCAATACCGGAAACGCCACCATACAGGTATATTTCAAGCAGGGAACCGACGGCGACATAGCCATGGTGAATGTGCAGAACCGCCTTGCCTCCGCACAAGGCCTTTTGCCAGGAGAAGTCACCAAGAGCGGCATCAATGTACTCAAACGTCAGACTTCCAACATCAAGATGCTTGCCCTCTATAGTCCGAACGGTGCCTTTGACCAAAAGTTCATCACCAATTATATAAAAATCAACATCGAACCGAGGCTGTCGCGTATTGCAGGTGTCGGGGAAGTTTCTATAAGAGGAGCCGACTACTCGTTGCGCGTATGGCTCGATCCCGGAAAAATGGCACAGTATGGGCTGGTGCCGGCGGATATACGGGCCGTTCTTGAGCAACAGAATCTGGAGTCGCCCACCGGTACGCTCGGCGCCGAGTCGGAAAACACATTCCGCTATACGCTCAAATACCGGGGCCGCTATGAAAATGAGAGCGATTTCGAAAACCTCGTCATACGGGCTTTACCTAACGGTTCCATCTTGTGCCTGAAAGATGTGGCGAAGATTGAACTCGGGTCGAAAACCTACGAATATATAGGCTCGGTCAACGGCAAACCCGGCACTCTCTGCTTGATTTCGCAGACGGCCGGTTCCAATGCGAACACCATCATCGAAGCTATCGACAAGGAAGTCGAAAACATCAGAAAGAGCCTGCCCAAAGGTATGGAACTCGTGGATCTGATGAGCACCAAAGACTTTCTCGACGCTTCGATTCATCAAGTGCTCCGTACCCTTTTCGAAGCCATTCTTCTGGTTGTGCTCGTGGTCTACATCTTCCTCCAGAGCTTCAAAGCCACCGTTATCCCCACGGCTTCCATCGTTGTATCGTTGATAGGCACCTTCATCTTCCTCCATATCGCCGGATTCAGCCTCAACCTCATTACCCTGTTCGCTCTCGTGCTGGTTATCGGCACGGTGGTGGACGATGCGATTGTAGTGGTGGAGGCCGTGCAGGCAAAATTCGACGAAGGGGTCAGGTCTCCCTACGAAGCCACGGTAAAAGGTATGAACGGAATCTCGGCCGCCTTGCTCACCACCACTATAGTTTTTATGGCGGTATTCATTCCTGTGAGCTTTATGGGGGGAACGACCGGCACTTTTTATGCACAGTTCGGTCTGACTATGGCGGTGGCGGTGGGTATCTCGCTTCTGAACGCCATGACCCTGAGCCCGGCATTGTGCGCGCTGATTATGTCTCCGCACGATATGGAGGGGAAAAACAGCTTCTCATCGCGCTTTCACCTTGCCTTTGAAAGCGCTTTCAAACGCATCGTGGGCAAATATACGGAGGGTGTGAAATTCATGATTTCTCGGAAGTGGCTTACAGCTCTTCTGTTGGTGGTGGCCTGCGGAGGTCTGGGTTATATGATGATGACGACCAAAACCGGTCTGGTTCCCCAGGAAGATATGGGAAACATCAATATCGATGTACAGACACCTGCAGGCACCAATCTTGGCGAAACCATGAAAATCATGGAGGAAATAGACCGCAGGATAGCCGACATTCCCCAGATAAAGGTTTTCTCCAAGACGGCCGGAACGGGCATGATGAGCGGTACAGGTCCGTCGTGCGGTATGTTCAACATCAGGCTGAAAGACTGGAAAGAACGCAAGGGCAAAGGGGATGACATCAACTCTGTAATCGATGAAATCTATCGCCGGACCGCCGACATCACCGGAGCCAAAATAATCGTATTCACACGGAATATGATTCCGGGTTACGGGGTCAGCAATGGCTTTGAAATTCATGTCCAGGACCAGAAAGGCGGCAATATCGAAGACCTGAAACAGATTACCAACAACATCATTGCCGAATTGGGCAAACGTCCCGAAATAGCGCGGGCTTCCACATCGTTCGACACAAAATATCCGCAGTATCTTGTTGAAGTGGATGCTGCCAATGCCCTCCGCCACGGGGTTCAACCCGGCGATGTACTCGATGCCCTTTCGGGTTATATCGGTGGAACCTACGCCTCCAACATCAACCGTTTCTCCAAATTATACCGTGTTATGGTGCAGGCTTCCCCGGAGTTCAGGCTCGACACCAAGGCTTTGTCCAATATATTCGTAAGGAATGCTTCCGGAGACATGAGCCCTATCAGTCAATACCTCAAACTCAAACGTATCTACGGGGCACAGACGCTTTCCCGATTCAATCTGTTTTCTTCCATTCAGGTGAACGGAACGCCGGCTGCCGGCTACAGTTCCGGAGAAGCCATCAAGGCGGTGCGTGAGGTGTGCGCGGAGTTTCTGCCCGCCGGCTATGGCTATGAATTCGGCGGCATGAGCCGCGAGGAAGCCTCGTCTGGCAAATCCACGGCTTTTATTTTTGTGGTCTGCATCGTATTCATCTATCTTATACTTTGCGCTCTCTACGAAAGCCTTTTCATTCCGTGGGCGGTTTTGCTGTCCGTGCCGTTCGGTTTGGCCGGCAGCTTTCTTTTTGCACGGATGTTCGGACTCGAAAACAACATCTATCTTCAGATTGGTCTGCTCATGCTTATCGGTCTGCTTGCAAAAACCGCAATCCTCATGACGGAATATGCTTCGGAACGGCGCAAATCGGGGATGTCGATAGTCGAATCTGTGATATCGGCCGCTCAAGCGCGTCTGAGGCCTATTCTGATGACCTCTCTTTCCATGATTTTCGGTCTGATACCCTTGGTGTTCGCCACCGGCGTCGGTGCCAACGGCAATATCTCCATCGGGGTCGGTACGGTGGGAGGTATGTTGGTCGGCACCATTGCGCTGTTGTTCATAGTTCCCGTGCTGTTTATCGTATTCCAGACGCTTGAAGAACGCGTGATGCCTAAAAGAGAAAAGAAATGAAATCAAGAATATATCTTTTGATTTTGCCTGCCGTTCTGTTGTTGCATTCCTGTGGTCTGTACCGGAACTATAACACACCGGCCGTGGAATACGATACGGAAGTTCTATGTTCCCGGGATACCGCTTCTCAATCTGTTGCCTCCCTGTCTTGGAGGGAATTGTTTACCGACAGTCTCTTGGTGGAGTTGATTGACAGCGCACTTATCAGGAACACCGACTTGCGCATGGCCCAGCTCAAGACTAAAGAAGCGGCGGCCACACTCACCGCCTCGCGTCTGGCCTTCCTCCCCTCGTTCAGCCTCAAGGCGGAAGGCGGTATATCCAACACTTCTCCGGCCAATTTCACAATTGCCCCCTCCGCTTCGTGGGAAATTGACATCTTTGGAAAACAACGCAATCTCAAAGAGGGGGCGAAGGCGGCCTTTTATGCATCCGAAGCCTATCGTCAGGTCGTGCACACACAGTTGATTGCAACCGTAGCCAGCAGTTATTTTACGTTGTTGATGCTCGATGAGCAACTCTCCATCAGTGAACGAACCCTGAAAACATGGGACGAAAACATCCGGGCGCTTCAGGCTCTCAAACGCGCCGGCCGCACCAACGAAGCCATTGTGTTGCAGGCACGGGCAAACCGTACAGCCGTTGAAAACTCGGTTCTCTCGCTACGCAACCGCATCTATGTTCAGGAAAACGCCATCAGATCTCTGCTACTCTCACCCGATTGGGAAATCGAACGCGGTTCTCTGAACGAACAGATCTTTCCTGACTCGCTTACAGAGGGAATTCCTCTCGAATATCTATCGAAACGGCCCGATGTAAGAGAAGCGGAATTCCTGTTGGAAAACGCCTTTTACAACGTCAATGTGGCACGGGCGGCATTCTATCCGACACTTACCCTCTCGGGACTTATCGGTTGGACAACCTCGGCAGGAAATGTCGCCAACCCTTCGTCGTGGATTGGAAACGCACTGGGCGCGGTTGTAGCACCTCTTTTCAATCGCGGCACCAACAAAGCCAATCTTAAAATCGCGCAATCGGAATACGAAATCGCATTTCTCAACTTTCAGCAGAAGCTGTTTGATGCAGGAATGGAGGTGAACGACGCCCTCTCGGCATGGCAGACCTCAAAAAACCGTGTGAATCTCGATAAAAAGCAGATTGCGGCATTGCAAGGTGCCGTCCATAATACCCGCCTGCTGATGCGCAACTCCACCACAAACTATCTTGAGGTGCTTATTGCGCAACAGAGATTATTGGAGGCCGAACTTACCGAAGCCAGCGACCGGTTTGAGGTAATCCAGGCCATCATCAATTTGTATCGTTCTCTTGGTGGAGGAACAGAATAATGAAGAGGCCTCTTACCTTGCTTGTCTTTTGCCTTGTATCGGTTTTCGGCCTCCATGCCGCTGTGCCGAACGATACGAGTACCAGAACCGTCACCGGTTTTGTAACGGATCGCAAGGGAGAACCCCTTATAGGAGCCACTGTTCAGTTTAAAAACGATTTACAAAAGGGCACGACAACCAATATAGACGGACTGTTTATCCTTTCGGATGTGCCCGCCACCTGTCTACTTCGGGTGTCCTATACCGGTTTCATTCCCATGGATGTGGAAATCACACCCGATAAGGACGAATATGACATTTCGATGAGTATGAAGAGTTCCATGCTCAACGAAGTGGTAGTGGTTGGTTATGCAACCCAGAAAAAGGCCAATTTAACCGGAGCGGTCTCATCCATAAGTACCGGCACACTCGACGACCGCCCCCTCTCGAATGTCACCAATGCCCTCGCCGGTTTGGCTTCCGGTCTCACCGTCACCAATGCCGGAGGCAACACTCCGGGATTTGAGGCTCAAAGCATCACTATCCGCGGTCTGGGAACCATGAACGATGCGGCGCCGCTGGTAGTGGTCGACGGCATGACCGGTATTTCTTTGAGCGACATCAATCCCCAGGATATCGCCGATATATCCATTCTCAAAGACGCCGCCTCTGCGGCCATCTATGGTTCACGCGCCGCCAACGGGGTCATCCTCGTTACGACACGTCAGGGATCCGAACGGAAGCCGCGCATCACATACAGCGGCAATGTGGCTTTCGAGACCGTGGCGAAACGCCTTCATCTCGTCACCGACTATGCCGAATTCATGGAAATTCAGAATGCAGGCCTCATAGCCAACGGCCAGGCGCCCCGTTTTTCGCAGAGCAAGATAGATGAATGGCGAAACGACGGAGGAAAGAACCCGACCATTTATCCCAATACCGACTGGCAGGACCATATCTACCGCAATTCGTCGGTGGTGCAGAATCATAATCTTTCGGTAAGCGGAGCCAACAAAACCGTAAATTACAATATCTCCTTAGGTTTCGTGAATAATCCGGGGATGATTTATTATACCGATTACCAGCGTTATCAGTTCCGTACCAATATCGATGTCAAGATAAAACCATGGCTCAGCATGGGGACCAACATTTTCGGATATATGGATATAAACAATCCCTCCTCCGAGAATGCGGCTGCCGGCGGCGATGTTATTTTTGGCTCGGGAGCCTTCAATACGGTGCCGGGTATGACGCTCTATGACCCTGTAACCGGACTATACGGCGGCATTCAAAATCCCGAGGAAGAAAATGTCAGCAATTTCAATCCATACCGCCGCCAATGGTTCTACGACACGGATTATCCTACAAAGACCATGCGTGCGGTAATGAATCTTCACGCGCAGTTGATGCCTGTCAAGGGACTTACCATACGGGGAGCGTTTTCCTATAATTATTGGGGACGCAACATGGAGCAGCATCTCACCGACCGCGACCTTTACCGTTTTACCTTCGACGGACCGGTGATGATTCGTGAGGGTGTCGTGCGTACTTATATCCGCCGTTATAATTACAAAAACAATTTCCGTTCTTCCGAACTCACAGCCAATTATAAGTTTGATATAAGCCGCCTCCATGTGGATCTCTTTGCCGGCATGAGCCAGGAATATAATAAGTATGACCACGATTACTACATCAAATATGATCTCGTAGACCCGTCTCTCGGTTCTCTCGATGCGGCCATGACCAACGGGAATATCTCGGGAAACTATAACGAATGGGCCATGCGGTCTTATTTCGGACGCATCAACCTCAACTGGGACGATAAATATCTTTTGGAAGTGAACCTGCGTGCCGACGGTTCTTCCCGATTCTCTCCCCAACATCGCTGGGGCTATTTCCCTTCGGTTTCGGTGGGATGGCGCATCACCGAAGAGAATTTCATGAAGAGTACCGCATCATGGCTCAATCAGCTCAAACTCCGCGCCTCCTACGGTTCGTTGGGCAACAACGCCACCACGAGCTATTATATGTATCAGTCTCTTTTCGCCACGGCCAACTATATTCTCAACGGAACCATAGCCGGAGGTCTTGCGCAGACCGTGCTTGCCAATCCCGACCTTACTTGGGAAAAGACCTATATGGCCAACATCGGTCTCGATTTCGCTTTCCTGAACAATCGACTGAGCGGTTCGGTGGATTTGTACAATAAAGACACGAAGGGTATTCTCATTTCGCTGCCCGCTCCCCTTGAACATGGCACAAGCACGGTGCCCAACCAGAATGCCGGTGCGGTGAACAACAAAGGTTTTGAATTCGATTTGCACTGGAACGACCGAATCGGCAAAGTCTCTTATATTGTCGGCTTCAATACGGCCTTCGTCACGAATACGGTAACGAAATTTCAAGGAGATGTCTCTTCGATAAACGGAGTTTACAAGACCCAGGAGGGAAAACCGATAAACCAACTGTATGTTATGTCTGTCGACCGTATCGTGCGCGATCAGGCCGACCTCGACTATGTGCAGTCTCTTGTAGACAAGAATCCGGATTATTTCGCCACGTATCAGCGACCCGAATTAGGCGACTTCCTCTATCGCGATGCAAACGGTGACGGCAAGCTCGATGCCAACGACCGGGTGGAAATAGGCCACGGCACACTGCCCCGCCTAACCTACGGAATCAATCTCGGTCTGAGTTGGAACGGCTTTGATTTCAGCGTGTTCTTCCAGGGTACGGGCAACCATCCGGTCTATTATAACAATCAGGCTTTCCGTTTTGTCACCGTCATGGGACAGTCGTTGATTAAGGACATCACCGACAACGCATGGACACCGGAGAATCCTTACGATTCAAAATATCCCATCCTGCGCAATAATGCGAACGAAAAGAACAACATTCCCAGCGATGCCTTCGTTCACAATGCCGCGTATTTCAGGTGTAAGAACATACAGCTCGGCTATACGATACCGAAGAAGATCACAAAGAAATTCTTTGTCGAGATTTTGAAGGTCTACATCAGCATAGACAATCTGTTTACCATAACCTCTTTCCCGGGGCTCGACCCTGAAGTGGGGGCAACCGTAGGCTATCCCGCCGTGAGACAGTATTCTGTAGGCATCAACGTAACTTTCTGATTCATGAATATGAAATCATCATACATCTCCGCGGTACTCTCGATAGCCATTCTGCTTGCCGGTTGCGAGAAACTCGACTATGCACCCGGCGACCAGATGTCGGAACAAACTTTCTGGAAGACCGAAGACCATGCGCGGCAGGCGGCCGTGGGTATGTATGCCGCCATGAAAGCCGACTGGTGCTTCGGGCTTGAGTTCACTTTCGATATGTGCAGCGACCTTGCCGACGGCACAACTCCGTGGGCCGACATTTCGCGGGGCACGACTTTCGCTTCCAACAGCAGCGGGGTACAGAACCACTGGCAATATCTTTACGAACTTGTGCATCGGACCAATACCGTGATTCGCAATGTCAAAGATATGCCCATCCGTCAGGAAACCATCGACCGCGTAACCGGCGAGGCAAAATTTCTTCGCGCCATGGCCTATTTCCGTATGCTCAACTGCTGGGGCGGTGTGCCGTATTACGATGAAACCTGCGATATCAACAAGGAATTTTCTCATTTGAACGCTCCTCGCAGTTCGGCTGAAGAAATCCGCAATCATGTGCTCGACGACCTCACCGAAGCCATACGGCTTTTGCCTGTAAAATGGGATGCCGCCGATCTCGGCCGTGCCACCAAGGGGGCCGCCTACGCCCTGCGCGGAAAAGTATATCTCTTTGACCGCCAATGGGAGAAAGCGAAATCCGACTTAGAGGAAGTGGTTTATAACAAGAACCTTAATTATGGCTATTCGCTCCATCCCGACTATAACGAACTGTTCCGCCTCTACAACGGCAACCAAAGCCCCGAAATGATTTTCTCGATACAGTCCATCGACGGCAACGTGGCAGGATATGCGTTGAATATCGTGGGATATTTCGGCAATAAATCAACGATGCGGCTTATTGCAAGCAATTCCATTGTGCCCTCCACTACTTTGGTGGATATGTACGAGAACCTTGACGGCAGTCCGTTCGACTGGGACGATATTTTCCCCGGTTTCAACAAAGGAGGTTCGGAAGTCCGTCGTAACTATATGTGTGTGGTCATCAACCAGGAGAGCACCCAAGTGGTAGACCTGCTTGAATGCGACACCACAAAGGTACTGGATGCCTATCGTCTGCGCGACCCGCGGCTTTGCCTAAATGTCATTACGCCTTATTCCCACTACCTCGGCACCGATGCCGGGTCCAACCCGATGGACAAACAGTTTGTTCTTGCCGATGCCTCGAAGGGCGGTGCACCGATGGAGGCGATGGCGTTCATACGCAATTCCGAGGGCTGGAACTCTTATTTCTGGCGCAAATGGATTCCCACCGGTAATCTCGACGGTTACTGGGGAGAATACAACCGCACGCCCTACGAATTTCCATTGATTCGCCTCGGTGATGTAATTCTGATGCTTGCGGAGGCCTATAATGAATGCGGAGAAACCGATAATGCCATCACGGAAATAAACAAAATCCGCAGTCGTGCGGGAATGCCGGAACTCAACAGCGGCCCCTCGTGGCTTGCAGTGGGCGGCCAGGAGCAGGTGGCGGAGCGGATACGTCGTGAACGGGCCTTCGAACTGGCTGGCGAAGGGCAGCGTTACTGGGACCTCCGTCGCTGGGGATTGCTCGAAGCTTCGGTAAAGAATGCCACCGACATATTCGGAGACTTGATGTACACCCGTTCCTATCAGTCGCGCCACGAACTCTGGCCCATTCCGCTGGTGGAGCTGGAAAGGAACCCCAATCTCACGCAAAACGAAGGTTGGTGAGAGCGTTTTGCTTTAATGTTTAACTTTGCAGAAAAACGTAAAAGAACGCCCGTGCAGATTACTTTCCTACAGAACGGCAAGACGGAAGAGTCCTACCTCAAGGAAGGCATTTCCATTTTTGAGAAGCGGCTCGAACATTATGTTCCGTATAAAAGCGAGGTGATTCCGGCCTTGAAGAACGCGCGGAACATGCCGGTGGCCAAGCAGAAGCAGGAAGAATTTTTGCAGATGCGCAAATGGTTCGAGAAGTCGGACTGCGTGATTCTGCTGGATGAGCACGGCAAGGAATACGGCTCGGCGGAGTTCGCCGAGTTTCTGCAAGCCAAGATGAATGCGGGCGTGCGCAACCTCATGTTCGTGGTCGGCGGGCCTTTCGGATTCGCCCCCGAAGCCTACGAAGCCGCCCACGGCCGTCTTTCTATCTCCAAGATGACCTTCTCCCATCAAATGATACGCCTCCTCTTCACCGAACAACTCTACCGCGCCTTCACCATCCTCAAAGGCGAACCCTACCACAACGTCTAAAGCGGAAAACATCCAAAAACCAATCTGTATTGGATAAAAAACCTCTTTTTTGTCCAATACAACATTTTTATTGGATAAAAACCGGATTTGATTTTATAAAAAAGAGGCGATATGTTATCCATATCGCCTCTTTTCCAAAAGTTGACAAAAAGTATTTAGAACTTGATACCTAAACCAACACCATAAGGCTGAGCGCCAACAGTCAAAGACACTGTATTACGATAAGGCGCAATTCCATGTTGCTCATTCGCCGCCTGTAGAATTTTATCCATTTTCTTAAGCGACTTAACGTAAGTCGGAATACCTGCTATAACAAACCCTACTCCCACTGCAAAGAAACCAGCACCCGTACCAATGATGCTCCCATCAATATCATCTTCATCAAAATAACCATTCTTCTTCTCCTTCATAACCCACAATACCTCATCTAATATCATAGGAAGTCCTATAACGGCACACACTCCACCACTAGCAAAGAAAGATATACCAACAACACGTTGTTTCTTGGCATCCTGCCAACTATTAAAATAATTTCCCAAATAATTTCTCGCTTGTTCCTTCGTCATTTTGTTTTGAACCATGTATTTATCTTGTACAAACAAGTTCGCTCCTTTACGCACAACTGTTGATTCAGAATCCAAAGTAATTTCATCTTCATCACCATATGCAACCTCCATTTTTCCACCTCGACCTATTACAGGTTCCGGCGAAGCGAACAAACGGCCTGCCATTGTTCGGCAGCCTTCTGCCATTTCTTGAGCGGACATGCCCATCTGTTCATAGTCGGTGCGCTCCAACTTGGCGGTTTCCACGTCCAGGATCTTGGCGGTAACAATCATATTGGTGGCATCAATCTTGGCGGCTTCCGCCACCAATACATAGGCCGCCCCTGTCATTTCCCCCAAACGCTTGATTTGTTCATCGCTCACCATACCTGTGCGTTGAAAGTCCTGTTCCCCTTGTATCGCCACCATATCCACACGGTCATAACCCTCATAGCCTTGCGTCTGCGTAATAGCTTTCGCCAAGGTAGTGCGGAGCAACAATTTGACCCCGTAATTAATCGCATTATCCCGGTCTACCACTTCCAAAATGGCCACCTTTTTGGTAGGCGCTTCCGATTGCGCCCGTAGCAAAGGCATGCCCATTAAAAACACACCCAATAACAACATGAATCGTTTCATAACTATTTAATTGTTAATAATATTATTGATTACTTTTTCTATCTCTTTGGAAACATCCTTATACGCCGCCCGTGCCGCTTCGGTAAAATTGAGCGTATGGCCGCCTTTCACCGTCACCTCATCCGCGTAAATACGCTGTCCCGTTACGGTTTTATCAATAACAATCTGCGCATCCACATAAGCGAAGAATGTGGTTGTATTACCGATGGTGTTTGAATTATAGTTGCGCGCCGATGCCACCACACTGATGACCCAATCGGCCTGTGTGGCGTCCGAAACCCAACTGCAACCCGCCTCCGACAACATCCCTTTGATTTCGTTCTGTAGTTTGAAATAAGGCTGTCCGTATAAATCGGCCGTACAAGACAGATATATCCGATTGGCATTCTGCAATTCAGATGCCCGTTGCTTTACCTGTCGCTCCAATCGGTTGCGTTGTTCCAACAAGTCTTCCAATTCCTGCTTCGGAAATCCGAAAAAGCTCAACCAGAAAAACGGGGTTGCGATTTTTTCCAATTCAACAACCACGCCGTCCAATTCCGCCCGAGCCTTGGCGTTAAAACCCGCCTGCACATAATTTTCCGCCACTTTCAGCGCGTTTTCCATTTTGCTCAAACTTATGCGGGCTTCTTTCTCATAGTATTGACAGGCTGTGGATTTATTGATAAACGCAATAGCCTTCCCCTCTTGGGTCTGCGGATTATAAACGGTTGCCGTTTCCACAAAACGCAAATCGACATCGGTACTGAAACGGATTGTGGAGACATATGCCGTACGTGACCGACCGTCTACCGCCTGTTTGTGCATAAGGGCCTCATCTTCCACACGGGTTTGCACCGTCTTGGCGAGGTTGGTACGCGCCACGTCCAACAAGTATTGTTTAAACACCGTTTCCAACAAACCGCGTACATTTTTAGCACTTTGGACATCGTAGAAGTAACCGCCGTAGGTATATTTCACCCATTCCGGCGGTACTTCCTGCCCCTTTATCATCAAAAACATACTGCCGAAAAGCAGCATGAACAAAATCCTTTTCATCTTATTTGCCCCGCGCCGCTTCCATAATGGCCTTGTTCACCTCGATGAACTGCTCCAATTCTTCTTCGCTCAAGTTCGAAGGTCGAAACGCACCCGCGCTATTGAGTAAATCTTGGAACCGGTCGCCACGAATGCCGACCTTGGCCGTTACTTCATACATCCGCGTAGCCGAACTATAAGCTATTGTGGCCTCCCCAAAGGGTTCACAGGCCTTTGTAAGACTAATGCTGACTTGTTTCCAATACGTTGTTAAAGCTTGTTCCACATGACCGTTATTCGCAACATTTCCACGTTCAGCCGCAGCCTGCACGGCATTATTCAACACCATTGCTATTGTGGCATAGGCTTCCCGATTGGCCATTTCAATGGCAACCTGCTTGTTGTCGGCTTTTCCGATGCCGGCAAACCACTTATACGGTGTCTTGACGATTTTCGTCCCTTCTTCATTCAATCCCTCATAATTTGTATAACCGGTCTGCTGGTAATGCTCCACAATAACCCGTTCGCCTTCCAAGCTTTTGCTTTTTTCTCGTCCAAGAACGACATCCGTTGATTTGGTGTGATGTTTGGCACCCGAACAGGCACACATCATTACGGCCAGACCGCACAACAAAATTGTTTTTTTCATATTGTCTCGTTTTAATTAGGGGACAAAGGTGGTGATTTTTTGCGACCAAAACAAACGTAACTTATTGTATTTTATTATTATAAAAGAGTTCAGGCGCACAGGAATGCGCCCGCCCGCAGAAAAACCTACCCCCTCTCTATCAACCCCTTCCGCCCTTCTTTTATAATAATAAAATACATCATATAATAACCGGACGCATCAAAAAAAGTTATCAACAATACAAAAAAGTTAAAATCAGCCCGTCAAAACATAAAAACCACCCTCTCGCCCACCCTCTGGCTTCGTTAAAATCACCCTTCCGACGATATATAGAAAACAAAACCTGAAATAATTGTGCACATCACAAAACCGCAACACTTCAAAATTCTTGTTTTTTGCGTAAAAAAAAAGAATTTTTGATTATCTTTGCACAGATAATATTCAGGTTTATATTAAAAAAAACAAGATAATGGTTATACGGGAGCAAGTACGGCAAGAGATAGATTCACTACAGGAAGGCGTTGTGGTGACAGCTTCCGATTTTGAAGTGCCTCGCCATTATCGAGCCACTTTAATCAAGGCTCTCAACCAATTTGAATATGCCGGTATACTTAAAAAAGTGTCAAAGGGGAAATATTACAAGCCCCGCCAATCGCGTTTTGGAGAAATGACGCCTTCGGAGAATGAAATAGTAAAGGATTTTCTACAGAAAGGTCGCAAAACGATAGGTTATATCACAGGAACTCGGGCTTTCTCGGGTTTGGCGTTAACCACACAAATATCCTCCGATATTCTGATTGGAACCAATGTGGCTCGGCGGCCTCTGCAACGCGGGCAATACAAGATTTCCTTTTTATTGCAGCCCAATTCGATTACCTCGAAAAACATACCCTTGTTAATCATTCTAGACTCATTGCGCTTGATTAAGGAAATACCGGCTTCCACTCCCGAGGAAGCACTCCCACAAATCATTGCATGGATTAGAAATCTTTCGGCAAGTGAACAAAAACGGCTGGCATCTTTAGCTATGAAATACCGTCCTTACGTGCGCGCACTAACGGGAGCGATATTGGAATATCTCGGCTGTCCGTTTTTCGACCTGCAGGAAAGCCTGAATCCGATAAGCCGCTACTGCCTCGACATCCCGAAGTCTGTATTGCCCACAAGCACTAAATGGAACATAGTATGAACCTGCATAAAGACCCTCAATTATTCAAAGATGCCGTAAACATGGCGGCACGCTCTATTGCCGACGGTGGCTTGGGAATAAATCCCTTGTTCATAGAAAAAGACTATTGGATTTGCCGTTCTTTGGCTTTAATGGTAAAAGGCGATTTGAACAGACTAACGGTTTTTAAAGGAGGCACAAGTCTTTCAAAAGCATATGGTATCGGTGCTCGATTTTCAGAAGACATAGATGTAGCCATTATAAAGACTAAAGATTTCCTTCTTCTATAAAAACAGGTCAAATACTTATTGAAATAAATTCTTTTTCAAATCCTTATCCATTTGAAGCGCGAAAAATCCAAAGTTTTCTCACTCAATTTCTGATACAAACAGGGAACACTGAAATAGTGGAAGACTATGCCATGCAACCATTTTCTATACAAGTATTGGATAAGCGAAGAACCCTTACCGAGAAGATGGTTTCCCTACTTCGTTGTTCTTTGGCGAATAGCCCCGAACGACAATTATCGGCCAAAATCCGTCATTTCTATGATTTATACTTTTTATCGCTTGATGATGCAACCAATCAATATCTTCATTCGGATGCCTTTTTATCCGAACTGAAAGAATTATTCATTCATGATCAACATCAATTTGACGAACCGAGTGGTTGGAAAGAGAAAAGCATAGAACATTCCCCTTTGCTCACTTCTTTTGAAAAAATATGGAAGCCTTTAGAGGTTGTCTATAAAAGAGAACTTCCCGGTTTGGCTTATCAATCAATCCCTGAAGCGACCGATATCAAGGATTGTTTCTGTCGGATTTTGGAATGTTTGCACTAGTTGTTACTTCCCCCCTTCTTCCCGTACTTCTTCAAAAAGATGTCGTAGTGTTCGGTGCCCCAGGCCAGCATGGCGTCGATAATAGGCAGGAGGGTTTTGCCGAGGGGGGTGATTTTATATTCCGAGCGCGGCGGCAGTTCGGGGAACACGGTTTTGGAAACCAGGCCGTCTTCGGTCATTTCCTTGAGTTGGATATCGAGCACCCGAGGAGCGGCCTCCGGCAGACATTTGTGAATCTCGCTGGGGCGCATCGCCTCCCCGGAGCGCAATTCATCGAGGATACACGATTTCCATTTGGATTCTATCAGACTCATCGTGAGCCGCAAGGGGCAATCGAGATCCACGGGTATTTTCTTTTCGTAGGCCATAGCGGTGTCGGTTGAAAATGCAACTCCGCAAAGGTAGCCAATACTCCTAAAAATCAACATACAGAATAAATTTTCGGTATATGAATAATTTTTCGGTACTTGTTTTCCGTGCCATACTCCAATAATTTTGCAGTCGTAAAACAAAAACCTCAACCTTTAAGTTAAGCCGAGTGCAGAGGCCAAGTTCCCTTGGACTATGCCGAGGCGATTAAAGGTCGGTTGAAAACCAAACACTATGAGAGACGAAATCAAAGAATACGAAGCGGTGCAGCAAGCCGCGATGAAGTTTGTAAAAAGCGTGGCCGAGGGCAACAGCGCGCATGCCAAGACGCTCTTTACTGAAGATGCCGTGTTGTTCGGCATGCTCGACGGGGTTCTGGAACACGGTTCCATTCAACAGTTCTACCACAATGTGGATACCGTGGGTGCCGGCAGTGATTTCAAGGCGCGTGTGGATGTGCTCGCCGTGGAAGAAACGGTGGCGGTGGTGCGTGTATTGGAAGAAAAATGGGGCGGCCGCATCGACTTCACCGATTTCCTGCTCCTGCTCAAGCTCAACGGCGAATGGAAATGCGTGGCCAAAGCCTATAATCAGAACTCCAATACCATAAAGAAATGAAAGTTCTCGTAATCAACGGCAGCCCGCATCTGCACGGTTGCACCGACCGCGCGCTCCGGGAAGTGGAAAACACCCTGCACGAAAACGGAGTGGAGACGGAGCGCGTGGATGTCGGGAATATCGCGGTGCGCGGCTGTGTCGGCTGTAATTTTTGCAGTGAACACGGGCATTGTGTATTCAACGACCTCGTAAACGAAACGGCGTCCAAATTCGCCGAAGCCGCCGGTTTGCTTGTCGGAAGCCCGGTCTATTACGCCGGTGCCAACGGGCAGTTGCTTGCTTTCCTCGACCGTCTGTTTTACAGCACGTCCGGAGCTTTCGACAAGGCGATGAAAGTGGGCGCGGCGGTGGTTTCTTCCCGCCGCGCGGGTTCCACCTCGGCCTTCGATGAGATAAACAAGTATTTCGGTATCAGTGCTATGCCTGTTGTTTCCAGCACGTATTGGAACGAAGTGCACGGTTTTACGGCGCAAGATGTGGAATCCGACTTGGAAGGTTTGCAGACGATGCGCAACCTCGGCAAGAACATGGCCTTCATGATGAAAGCCATCGAAGCCGCCGCCCAAGGAAAAGGCCTCCCCTCCCAAGAACGGGGCACCTTCACCAACTTTTTGGCGTAACGACAGCGGAGGAGCCCACCCGTATCTGCCGCCATATATTGACAAAAAAGCCCTGCAAATCCCAGCAGAACCGCAGCACGTAAGAGAAATACCAGTCGAGCACGATATTGATAACGGACGGAATCACATTGCACAACATGGCATATTTGGGCGAACCGTCCAGACGTATCACCATCATGCCGATAGACTCGAACAGCAGAAAAAAGATGCCCGGAATAAGCCATAACAGATAATCCATCGTATGCGGTAGCAAACGGTCGGAACTGCCCAGCAGGCGCACCACGGTTTCGGGCGCGGAAGCCAATAGCAGGCACAACAAACCCACCGCTGCAATAAAAAAGCCGGATAAGAACCGGGCGCACCCGACATCTTATCCGGCCTGATAGTTGCGACTATCATCCTCCGATGAACACGGCAAAGGTAGCAAAAAAGAAATTTGCCCCGACAGTTATTGGGCCGAGCGGTATTCGTTGGGAGTCATGCCGGTCTGGTTTTTGAAGAATTTGTGAAAAGACGGGATGGATTGAAAATGGAGGGAATATCCGATTTCCTTAATCGTAAGGCTCGAATATCGAAGCAGGTTTTTCGCCTCCAATACCAAAAAGGTATCAATCCAGTCGGTGGCGGTCTTCCCGCTGACATTCTTCACCAAGGTTGTCAGATATTTCGGGGTCATATACATCTTTTCGGCATAGAACGCAACACTCTTCTCGGTCATGAAATTCTCGGATACAAGCGTGAGGAACTCCTCGTATTTTACCTGCGTGCGCGACCGTACCGGTTTTGAAGTCTGAAGCTTGGACAATTCTCCGTTCCAGATATTCCCGAGAAGATACATCAAGGAGGTGCCTATGGAACAGATGGCGTCTTCCGTACCGAGGAGATCGGTCTTATATAGGTCTGTCACCAAGGTATAGTAGTCCGACAATATGTTTTTTCCCTCTTGGTCTATGGTGATGCAGGGATTGCTCAAAAGTTTGACACTTTGTTCGAAAAGATCGTTGATCTTAATCAGTCCTCCCTTGAGAAAATCCTTGGTCGCCACCACAAGAATCATCTCGCTGTCTTTAAATTCTTGGTCTTCATCCTCTTTTATCTGTATCGTGTTGCCCGGTATGTAGAAAAGCATCATATCCTGATGCACCTGGAACGTGGTTACGTTGATGTCTATGTCAAAATGTCCGCGTGTGCAATATATCGCCGCGTATGCGTTGAGCCGCACGGGATGCCGAAGCGCGAGCACATCTTTCCTGCAAATCTTTGTTATGATGAATTTGTCTGCCATTCTGGTCTTTTCTGACACGCCTGTCATCTTTGCCAGTTGGGTTATGTCTATCTCATAATAAGGTCCTGTCATAATGTCTCCCTCTTAGGTGTCGTAAAAATAGCGATTATTTCCATTCTGATTATCCATATTTCTATAAATAGGAATAATGGATAATATTCAAAGAGTTTTAAATATCCATAAGTCTGAAATTGGACTGAAATTTGTGACAACGGATAGCAAACAAATATGGATTTTTATGAAGAGAAGAGTTTTGATCACGGTGGCCGCGTTGCTTCCCTTTCTTCTACAGGCTCAGCAAAGACTGACCCTGGAGGATTGTCGGCAGATGGCGATTGACGGCAACAGGGAACTGAACCAGAGCGCCATTGAAATACAGATGGCGACTTATGACAGGGGCATCGCACGAGCCAATTATTTTCCGCAAATCAGTGCCAAGGCCGCCTATCTGTACAACAATCATGATATCAACCTCATCGGCGACGAAGCCTCGCAACTTCTGCAAAACGGCGGAACACTCATTCAGGGGCAGTTGACAGGAAAAATGAATGAACTGACGCAGGCCATCATGTCGAACCCTGCGGCCGCGCAGGAATTCATGGCAAGCCCGATGTGGCAGACCATGTTCGGCGCGCTTTCCAATATGGATGTTTCCGGGGCCATCAACTACATAGGTTCCCAAATCGACGAGGCCCTTCATCTCGATATACACAATGTGTATATGGGAGTGTTCAGCGTCACGCAACCTCTGTTTGCAGGCGGAAAAATCATCGCCGCCAACAAGATTGCCGCCTTGGCGGAGCAACTGGCCAAGGATAAATATGACACAAAGTATCAGCAGGTTATTGTCGGCATAGATCAGTCTTACTGGCAGATTGTGGCCATAGCGGCGAAGAAGGAACTTGCAGAAAGCTACATGGGTCTGCTCAATAAGATGGTAAGCGATGTCAATGCCTTGGTGGCGGAGGGTGTCGCTACGGAATCCGATCTTCTGAGCGTGAAGGTCAAGGCCAACGAGGCTGCCGGTATGCTGCTCAAGGCCACCAACGGGTTAGCTCTTGCCAAAATGTTGCTCTGTAAAGAAATAGGTCTTCCTCTCGACAGCGAAATCATGCTTGCCGACGAAGGAGGGGAAAAGGTGCCGGTGCCTGAATTTATGGAGGTAAAGACCATGGATGAAATATGGGAGGACCGTCCGGAAATCAAAAGCCTGGATATCGCTGCCGAAATCTACGCCAACAAGGTGAAGGTTGTACGGGCCGATATGTTGCCCACCATAGCCGCCACGGCCAATTATCTGGTCAGCAACCCCAACGTGAACGGCGGTTTCAGAAATGAATTCGGCGGACGCTTCTCGGCGGGCGTGATGATGAACGTTCCGATATTCCACGGCTTTGAGGCGGCCTACAAGACTCGGAAGGCCAAGGCCGAAGCGCAGCTCTACAGAAGCAAACTGGAGGATGCCAAGGAAATGGTCTGCCTCGAAGTATCCAAATATACGAATGAGCGGAGCGAGGCTTTGGAAAGTCTGCTGATGGCCGAATCCAATCTGGAGAGTGCGGAAGAAAACCTGCGGACCGCAACGATAGGGTTCGAAGAGGGCATTGTAGACGCCAATACGGCTATGGCCGCCCAGACGGCCTGGCTCAAGGCGCATTCGGAATATATAGAATCGGGCATCGCGTTGCAGATGGCATCCGTCAACCTGCAGAAAGCGCAAGGCAATATAAAGGAATTATAAAGATTAAAAGAACTTAATGATATGGAACGAAAAAGAAACAGTCTGGCCGCTGGAATCATAGGCCTTGTAGTTGTTATTGTCATCATCGGCATTATCGGATTTTTTGTCTCGAAACCCAAACCTGCGGTGGTTTGCGGAGAGGCCGAGGCGAACGAATACCGTGTTTCCGGCAAAGTGCCCGGCAGAATCGAGGAACTGTATGTGAAAGAAGGCGATTTTGTACACAAAGGGGATACGGTTGTGTTCATCAACTCGCCCGAAGTGATGGCCAAACTTGCGCAGGTGAGCGCCCTGAAGGCCGCCGCCGTGGCGCAGAGCAGAAAAGCGGAAAACGGTGCGCAAAAAGAGATGATAGAGGGGGCCTACCAGTTGTGGCAGACGGCGCTCGTGCAGGAAGAAGTGATGAAAAAATCCTTCGAAAGAATCCGCAAACTGTATGATGAAAAAGTAGTGACCGCCCAGAAATACGACGAGGTAAAAGCGAAATACGATGCGTCCGTGGCACAGGAAAAAGCTGCGAAGAGCCAATACGATTTGGCACTTGCCGGGGCCCGTTCGGAAGACAAGGCGGCGGCCGCTGCGGTGGTAAACCAGGCCGAAGGCGCCTTGATGGAGGTGCAGGGCTATCTTGCCGAACTGTATCTGGTTGCTCCCTGCGACGGCATCGTGTCCGCCATCTATCCGAAAGAAGGGGAACTTGTGGGACAGGGTGCCCCTATCATGAGCATTATGGATATGAATGATGTCTGGTTTACGTTCAATGTCCGCGAGGACAAGCTTCACGGTATCAAAAGAGGCGATATCCTGACGCTTTCGGTGCCCGCGCTCGATGGAGAGACCATCCGTGCGAAAGTGACCTATATGGCCGCCAGAGAGTCTTATGCCACGTGGCGTGCCACGAAAGACACCGATTCATACGATGCTAAAACATTTGAAGTGAGAGCAGTACCCGAATCGAAAACCGAGGGTCTGCTTCCGGGAATGACAGTGCTTGTGAAATGAGAGAGATTATCAAAAGAGAACTGGAGCTGTGGAAGCGGAGGCCGATCTATGTGCTTGCCCCGCTTGCGGCCATGCTGTTCTGCGGACTGTTCTTCCTGACTTTTTTCGGAAGCGGTTCCGTTCAGGAACTTCCCGTTGCCGTGGTCGACAACGACAATTCTTCCCTCACGAGGAATTTCGTAAGGCAGCTCGACGCCACCGAACTCGGAAAGGTGGTTCGTTTCGACGACTATGCAAGTGCGCGGGAAGCGATGCAAAACGGAGAAGTGACGGCCATCTGCGTGCTTCCGGAGAACATGTATTCCGATGTGCTTTCCGGGCGGAAACCGGTTGCCTCGTTCTACCTCAACACCATGTATTATGTCGGTGGAATGATGAGCTACAAGAACCTCCTTACTATGTTCAACCTGAGTATAGGAGCCGTCCAAAGGGAAACCATGCGGGCCATGGGGATGCCGGAGGATGCCATAATGGCCACCATACAGCCGATTCTAATCGACGTCCATCAAATCGGAAACCCCACCACCGACTACAATGCCTATCTTTCCAACATCCTTCTGCCGGGGCTTCTGGAACTGCTCACCATCATCGTGGTGGCCTATGCCCTGGGGACGGAAATCAAGTACGGGACTTCTTTGCAGTTGCTGGAAATGTCTTCGGACTCCATTGTCAAAGTGTTGTTGGCTAAATTGATACCGTATACGCTCTTGTTCTCGGTGTTGGGATGCGTTTTGGTTCTGGTGCTCTACGGACCGATGCATTTTCCGCTTGCCGGCTCCATTTGGGCGATGATGCTGAATATTGTGCTCATGGTCCTGGCCAGCGAGGCTTTTGCGGTCTGCATTGTGGCTTTGCTGCCGGTCTGCCGTCTGGCCGTGTGCATCAGTGCGTTCTTGGGCATTCTTGCCTTCTCGCTTTCGGGATTCACCGTGCCTCTCGAACAAATGCCGGGATTCTTCAGGGGGATGGCGACGATATTCCCGCTCAGGGCCTATTACAATTTCTATGTTCAGGAAACGATTTTCGCCTCCGGATTTGCAGGTTGGTGGAAGGAAGTCATTCATTATATGATATTCTTCCTCGCTCCCCTGCCCCTGCTCCCCCGGTTGAAAAACGCATACAGGTATAACAATTACAGGAAGGATTAGGAAATGGGATATATAAAGACGTTTTGGGACGATTTCAAACGGTTGTTCCGTCAGGAATTCGCGGCTGTTTTCAAAGATAGTGGAGTTATCGTCATCTTCTTCGTGGCCGGCCTGGGTTATCCCCTGCTGTACAATATGATATATGCCAACGGCAACCTGGAGGACGTGCCCGTCGTGGTGGTGGATCAGGCAAACTGCACCGAAAGCCGGCGTTTTGTCCGTGAGGTGGATGCGACACGGGAAGTGGCCATCAGCGGCTACTGCGCCACGATGCAGGAGGCGGCCCAACTGATGCAGGAACGCAAATGCCACGGTATTATCTATTTTCCTTCGGATTTCGGTCAGAAGATAGCCTTGAAGCAACAGTCGCCGATAGGTGTCTACTGCGATATGGGAAGTTTCTTCTATTACAAGAACCTTATGACGGCGGCCAATCTCGTGATGCTGGACGAAATGTCCCTCATATCACCGACGGTAAAGCCGATGTCGTTCGAAGAAAACAACCCCTACAACAGGAGCAACGCCTTCAATTTCTTCTTCATCACGGCCGCCCTGATGCTCGTTATCCAACAGACGATGTTCTACGGGATGAGTATGCTCGCCGGTACGCGCAGGGAAGAGAAAACGGGGCTGATTCAAGGGGCCTCGGGCAGGGTGGTGTTCGGCCGAGGAGCGGTTTACTGGTTGGTTTATATGATGATAGGTATGTATATCGTATATCTGATACCGACGTGGTTCGACATTCCTATGGTCACCGACTTTTGGACAACGATGGTTTTCCTCTGCATCTATGTCACGGCCTGCGTCTTCTTCTCGATGGCTTGCAGCACGTTTGTCAAACACCGGGAGACACCGATTGTAGCGCTACTCTTCCTTACTCTGCCGGAACTCTTCCTGACGGGATTTTCCTGGCCTCAGGCTTGTTTTCCGAAGTTTTGGGACAAGTTCGCCTATCTCTTCCCCTCCACATTCGGAACCCGGGCCTATATCAATCTCGCGGGCACCGGCGCTTCGTTGGAGAGCATCGCACCTATGCTCAAAATCCTGCTGATACAGACGGCGATTTATTTCACAATATCAATAATAGCTACCAAATACGAACACGTTAAATTGAATAGAAAATGAAAAGAATCATCACTTTAACTACAATCATCCTGCTAACGGCCACATCGGCATTCGCACAGGTGAACATCGGTGCGGGTTATTCGGGCACAAGCATGAATCCCTCCGAGGGAGATAACCAATGGTACAACGGCTTCCATGTGAGTGTCGGATATAATATCCCGCTTGGACTCGGCTTCGAATTCAGCCCGTCCATCGAATACAACTACCTCAACCGCCATAAAAAAGAGACGGTGGAACTCGAAAACATCAGCGTCACCACCAAAAATAATTTCAACGAGCATTATCTGAACATCCCTCTGATGTTCAACTATGGCTATGAGATTACACCCAACGCCCGCATCTTCATTTTCGCCGGTCCCACAGGAAGTTTCGGACTTTATGCCGACCATACGGCGAAAACGGAATCCTCTCTCGGCGACAATTCGGGTTCAAGCGACAAGACAACGGAATCACTCTGGAAAAGCGGCAGCGATTACAGACGCTGGGACGTTAAAATAGGCGGTGGTATCGGCATCGACATCTGCCGGCACTGGAGAATACAGGTAGGCTATGACTACGGGCTGATTAACCGTACCAAGGTGGATGATATGAAACTGCATCACCATAACCTCAAGGCCGGCCTCACGTATATGTTCCGCTAAATCCGTTCCAGGGCATAGGAGGCGGACAAATCGACGGGATGTCGATGTAACGTAGATTTCTCGTATATTTGTAGACGTTACAATAGAACCCTATGCCCTACTTCACCCACCTGCACCTGCACACCCGCTATTCGGTTTTGGACGGCGCCTCCAAAATCTCCGACCTCATGAAGAAGGCCAAGGCTTTCGGCATGGATGCCATGGCCATTACCGACCACGGCAATATGTATGGGGTGATGGAGTTCGTCACCGAGGCCAAGAAAGCGGGAATCAAGCCTATCGTGGGCTGCGAGGTGTATGTGGCGCCCAAAAGCCGTTTTGAAAAGGTCGGAGGCGAGGGCAAGAACAGCTATCACCTCATCCTGTTGGCAAAAAATCCCACAGGCTATCACAACTTGGTGAAACTATGCTCGTTCAGCCAACGCAAGGAAGCCTTCTACTACAAACCCCGCATCGACCACGAGCTGCTTCAGCAATATCACGAAGGGCTTATCTGCTGCTCGGCTTGTTTGGGGGGCGAGGTGCCGCAGGCTATCATGAGCGGCGAAGACAATTGGCTTAGGGAGACTATCGAATTTTATCACAATCTCTTCGGCGAGGATTATTATTTGGAGATGCAGATGCACGGGCACCCGCAGCAACTGGAGGTGAACAAGCGTCTGGCCGAACTCGCCGCCGAATACAACATCAAGTGCATCGCCACCAACGACGTGCATTTTGTGGAGGCCGAACACTACGAGGCGCACAAGGTGCTTATCTGTCTCAACACGGGGCATAAGCTCAACGAAGAGACCAAAATGGTCTATACGGGGCAGGAATATTTCAAGAGCGGGGACGAAATGGCCGCCCTCTTTCCCGACCACCCCGAATACTTGGAAAACACGCGCGAAATCACCGAAAAGGTGGAGACCTACGAGCTCACGCACGAGATTCTTCTTCCCAAATTCACGCTTCCCGAACCTTTCGTTTCCGAAATGGAATACTTGCGCCACCTCACCTACGAAGGGGCGAAAAAGCGCTACGGCGAGGATTTCGAAAAGGACGAAAACATCAAGGAGCGGATTGATTTTGAACTCGGCACGATTGAGCGTATGGGCTTCCCCGGCTACTTCCTCATTGTGTGGGACTTTATTCGGAAAGCGCGTGAAATGGGGGTTCTGGTGGGACCGGGCCGTGGGTCGGCCGCAGGGTCGGCCATCGCCTACTGCATCGGCATCACCAATGTGGACCCCATCAAATACGACTTGCTTTTCGAGCGTTTCCTAAATCCCGGACGTATCTCCATGCCCGATATCGATGTGGATTTCGATGATATAGGGCGGGAACGGGTGATTGAATACGTAAAGGACAAATATGGCTCGGAACGGGTGTCCCAAATCATCACCTACGGCACCATGGCCGCCAAGTCGTCTATCAAGGACGCGGCGCGGGTGCTCGACCTGCCTTTGCCCGAATCGAACCGCTTGGCGGGCTTGGTTCCCGACACTCCCAATATCTCGTTGGAAAAGGCGTTCAAGGAAGTGCCCCAGCTGCAGGAGGAAATGGAGAACAGCCCCAACGAACTGGTGCGGAAGACCCTCAAATATGCCCGCGAGCTGGAGGGTTGCATCCGGAGTGTGGGCGTGCATGCCTGCGGTATGATCATCGCCCCCGAAGACTTGGTGGAATATGTGCCTACGGGCGTTTCCAAAGATTCAGAAATGCCTGTCACCCAATACGAAGGCACGTATGTGGAGTCGGTGGGTCTGCTCAAGATGGACTTTCTGGGGCTCAAGACCCTCACCATTATCAAGGACGCTTTGGACAACATCCGCCTGCGCCACGGCATAGACATCGACATAGACCATATTCCCTTGGACGACGCGGCCACCTACGACCTCTTCGGGCGGGGCGAAACCAACGGTATCTTCCAGTTTGAATCGGACGGCATGAAGAAATACATGCGCGACCTCAAGCCCAACCGTCTGGAGGATATCATCGCCATGAACGCCCTCTACCGCCCGGGGCCCATGAAATACATCCCGCAGTTCATCGACCGCAAGTTCGGCCGCGAAAAAATCGCCTACGATATTCCCGATATGGAGGAATATCTCAAGGATACCTACGGAATCACGGTATATCAGGAACAGGTGATGTTGCTCTCGCAGAAACTGGCCGATTTCAGCAAGTCGGATGCCGACACGCTCCGCAAGGCAATGGGTAAAAAGAAGTTGGATGTATTGGCCAAGATGAAGACCCACTTCATGGAGGGTTGCGAAAAGCATCAGCATCCCGCCGAGGTATGCGAAAAAATATGGACGGACTGGGAAGACTTCGCCTCCTATGCGTTCAATAAGTCGCACGCCACCTGCTATGCATGGGTGGCCTATCAGACGGCCTATCTGAAAGCGCACTACCCTGCCGAATTCATGGCTTCGGTGTTGACGAACAACCTCAGCGACATCACCAAGATATCCTTCTATATGGAGGAATGCCGCCGCATGAAAATCAACATTCTCGGCCCCGATGTCAACGAAAGTTTCACCGGTTTCACGGTGAACAAAGACGGCGCTATCCGTTTCGGTCTGAGCGGCATCAAGAACGTGGGGACGGCGGTTGTGGACCTTTTGGTGAAGGAACGCAACGAGAACGGTCCGTATAAGGATGTGATGAATTTTGTGCAACGCAGCGACTTGCGGGCCCTGAACCGTCGCTGTATGGAATCGTTGGTGAAAGCAGGCGGTTTCGACGGTCTGGGAGGCATCACGCGCGCGGCCTTCTTTGCCCGCCAAAAGCCCGACGCACCCGACTTCATCGACAAACTTTTGCAATACGCCGCACAGTATCAACGCAATAAAAACTCCTCNCAAACCGACCTGTTCGGCGAGGCCCAAAGCGACGAAGTGGCCGAAATCGATATTCCCGACACCACGCCTTGGTCGGCNATCGANCAACTCAACAACGAGAAAGAGGTGGTGGGNATGTTCATTTCGGGNCACCCCCTGCAGACCTATCAACTGGAACTGGACACTTTCTCCAATACCAACCTNGGGGTTCTGTCGCATCAGGAAAATTGGGAGAAACTCAAGAACCGCAAACTGGAATTCGGAGCGGTGGTGACTTCCGCCCGCGAACTGATGACCAAGACAGGCAAGCCCTANGGACGTTTCATGCTCGAAGATTTCAACGAATCCTTCGAATTGGTGCTCTTCGGCGAGGACCACATGCGCTTCAAGGATTTGCTGCGGCCGCAGACGTTTGTGTTCATCTCTGTGGAAATGCGCTACAAATGGGGGCGTGAACAGAACGGCCTGGAATTGNGCGTGACGAATGTGACGCTTCTCAATGAATTGATGGACAAACGTGCCAAGATAGTGAACATAGATTTCGATTTGTCCGACCTCTCGCCCGCATTCACCGAAAGAATCGGCACACTCTGCAAGGAATATCAGCTCACCGACAAGGTGTCGCAGAAAGGAGCGGCCGTGAACTTCCACGTGCGCGACCCCAAAAGTTCCCTGCAACTGAATATGCCTCTCAACAAACACGTCCGCGCCTCGGAGTTCGTTCCCGCCCTGCGCAGTTCGGGCCTGACGTTCGAAATAAAGCTCGCGTANNCCCGATTTTGTCCACACGTGCTTTTTTGTGTAAATTCGCCCTTGTTAAACAAAAACGCAGTATAAACACAAAAACATTTGTATCATGGCAACAACTATCACCGATGTCAATTACGAAGAATTGGTTTTGAAGTCCTCCACGCCCGTGATGGTGGATTTCGGCGCCGCATGGTGCGGGCCCTGCAATGCTTTGGCTCCCGTTGTTGAGAAACTGGCCGAAGAATACGCCGGCAAGATCCTCATCGGCAAAGTAGACGTGGATTCCTGCCCCGAAATCACCAAACAGAACAAGGTGCGCAACATTCCCGCCTTGATTTTCTTCAAGAACGGAGAAGTGGTCGACAAACACGTGGGCAGCATTCCCGAAGGTGAATTGAGAAAGAAGCTCGACGCCATTCTGTAGTTCATCAAGACATTGAATGTCAGAGTCCTTTTATAGACAAATATCCGAGCCCTTCGCCTCTTTGGAGTTGTTTGCCTCCCAAGTGGTGGAGGGCTTTATCACAGGCTTGCACAAAAGCCCTTTTCATGGTTTCTCGGTGGAGTTCGCCGAACACCGTCAATACAATCCCGGCGAAAGTGTCCGCCATATCGATTGGAAACTCTACGGTCGCACCGACCGCCTCTATATCAAGAAATTTCAGGAAGAAACCAATCTTCGTTGCCATATCCTCATCGATGCGTCCTCGTCCATGTTCTTTTCTGATAAAATGTCTTTTTCGGTTTGCGCCGCCGCCTGCCTCTCCACNCTCCTTGTCAAACAACGCGACGCGGTGGGCATACATTTTATCTCCTCGCACGACAAATACGCTTCCGATGTAAAATCCACCCCCTCCCACCTCAAACACCTCTTGGGCGAACTGGAACGCAGGTTGGAGGCTTCGCGNCAGAAGCCGCCCCTGGGAAAAGGCTCGGATATCGTGGAGATGCTGCACACCGCCGCCGAACAAATCCACAAACGCTCTCTGATAATCCTCTTCAGCGATATGTTCGANGGGGAGAACGAGCCCGAAGCTCTGTTCGATGCACTTCAACATCTTCGTTATCACGAAAATGAAGTGATACTTTTTCACGTTTCCGACAAGAAACACGAAGAGAATCTCGACTTTTCCACACGCCACTGCTGTCTNGTGGATATGGAAAGCGGAAAAGAGGTGAAACTGAACCCCGCGCAATATCAACAGACCTATCGGGAGCTCTACCGTGCCTACCGCCGACAGCTGGAAGACCGTTGCGCACAATATCGTATTGATTTTGTGGANGCCGATATTACAAAAGGCTTTGTACCNGTGTTGCAGGCCTATCTCGCCAAAAGGCAAAAAATATTCAAATGAAATGATTACATTTGCAGTTTGTGTTATTGGCAAAAAATAAAAACAGCATAGTATTATGAAAAAAGTACAATTCCTTGGCGTTTCGGCCGTTCTCGCGTTGGGAATGCTTTTCTCCTCTTGCGAGAGCCTCAAGAANATGGCGCAGAATCACGCTTCGGTAAAGTATGAAGTGAAGCCGAACCCGCTCGAAATGCACGGCGATAAGGTAAAAGTTTCGGTAGAAGGTACCATTCCCCAAAAATATTTTTGGGTGAACGCCGTGGTTGTATTCCAGCCNGTCATCAAGTATGAGGGTGGTCAAACCGAACTCAAGCCCTTTATTTTGCGCGGTCTCAAGACGCAGGGACAGGGTACGATGATNAACAACAAGACGGGTGGAAAGTTCTCGTATTCGGATGAAGTGGCTTTTGTTCCTCAGATGGAAGATTGCCAATTGGTAGTGAACCCCGTAGGCTATGCCGAAAAGAAAGCCGCCGGCATGGAAGTTGCCAANCGCACACANGCCGAAGGTGTGAAAGGNAATGTACCCCTCGGTGAACGCGGCATAGCGCCGGGCATGGTCATCACCTCCACCCGTATCGACAAGAACCACTCCAAGGTGGCTATCGCTCCCGACAAATACGAAAAGGAAACNGTGATTCCTCACACGGCTCTGATTTACTATTTNGTAGATACCTANAACCTCAACTGGAACCTGCCCCTCAACAAAAAGCCCGAGGCCAANGCTTCCATCAAGACCTTGGACAGCCTCTTCAGCACGGGTATGGAAATGAAAGCGGTGAATATCCGCGCATGGGCTTCGCCCGAAGGAGAGGAAAGCCGCAACCAGAACCTTTCCGACAACCGTGCCAAGACCAGCGAAAAATACTTCAGCTCGGCCTACGACAAAGCCGTGAAAGCGCTGGCGAAGAAGATGAAGGTGAAACCCGCCTCCATCAAGCAAGACATCAAGCCCAATGTGGAATCGATGGGTGAAGANTGGGATAAGTTCATCGCCGACCTGCGTGCTTCGAACATCGCCGACAAGAACACCATCATCAACGTGATTTCTTCGCACAAAGACCGTGAGGCCCGCGAACAGGAAATCCGCAATATGACGGTTATCTACAAGGAAATAGAAGACAACATCCTGCCTCCTCTGCGTAGAGCCGAAATCAAGGTGGACTTCCTCGAACCCAAAAAGACCGACGANGAAATCGCCGAACTTTCGCTCACCGAACCTTCCGCGCTTAAATTGGAAGAATTGCTCTATGCGGCCACATTGACCGAAGACAAAGACAACCAGCTCAAGATTTATCTGTCGGCCACCGAGGTTTATCCCGAAGATTTCCGCGGATTCAACAACGCCGCCGCCCTCTATATCGAAAAGCAAGACTATGCTTCGGCCCAGAGCCTGCTTGAAACGGCCAACGGCCTGCAACCCGGCGAAGGTCATGTGCTCAACAATATGGGTGCCCTCGCCATTGCCGGCAACGATTTTGAAAACGCCCGCACCCATTTCGAGAACTCCATCGCCACGGGGAACCCCGAAGCCGCATTCAATATGGGTATGCTCAATATCAAGGACGGTGAATACGGCAAGGCTGTCGGNGCCATGGGCGGTGAGAAATGTGTTTACAATCTGGCCTTGGGTCAGTTGATGAACGGAGACATTGCCGCGGCCAAAGCCACGCTCAACTGCATGGANAGNCTNATGGATGCCGATGCCTACTATCTGTTGGCGNTNTGCGCCGCCCGCGAGGGCAACAAGGCCGAGGTNCTCCANCANCTCAACAAGGCTNTCGCCGAAAAGCCCGCCTTGAANAATCAGGCCCGCAAGGATGCCGANTTCNTNNNTCTGCGTGAAGACGCCGAATTCCAGAATGNCATNCGNTAAAGNANNGNAAANNTAACNNANANGCGNGGCANNATNNCGCTNCCTNTTTTTGTTAAGAACTATATCAATTTCTTAAGCGTAAGAAAAATCACACTGAAATACGTTTTTACAGAACGGTTCTCTATATATTTCATATTGAGCCTTATCTTGTCCGGCATAATTCTTTCGATATACACTTTGTCCGGATTGTCGGCTTCTCCCAAGATTCTGTTTTCGTCTATATATTCGATGGAAGCGTAGTCGGTGATACCNGGACGCACCTCAAGTACACGGCGCTGTTCGGGCGTATAAAAAGCCACATAACGGGGCACTTCCGGACGCGGTCCCACCAAGCTCATATCGCCTTTGAGCACATTGAAAAGTTGCGGCAACTCATCCAACTTATACTTACGGATAAAAGCACCCGTCTTGGTTACNCGCGGGTCTTTGCCTCCCACGGTAAGCAATCCCTTGGCATCGGAACCCATCCGCATGGAACGGAATTTATAGAGTGTGAACTCCTTGCCACCCCTACCCACGCGCCTCTGACGATAAAACCCGCCACCGGGACTCTCTATGCGGACCGCCGCATACAGGCAAAACAANAAGGGGGAGAGAATCACCAATCCCAAGAAAGAAAACAACAGATCAAAAAAACGAATCATCTTTATCGCACTTCTTCGTAGGCTTCCTTAACAGCCTTTATCACAAAATTCACTTGCTCCTCATCCAATTGCGGATAAATGGGAAGCGATATTTCCGCGCTGTAATTGCGGTACGCCTGCGGGTAATCCTCCATCTTATAACCCAAACCCTTNAAAAACGAAAGCATCGGCATGGGGATGAAATGCACGTTGACCGCCACTTCCCTTTCGGTTATCTTCTCAATCATGCGGTCGCGCTGTGCTTCGGTAAAATCCTTNATGCGGAGCGCGTAGATATGGTAGGAACTTTCCCTGNCGTCCTGCACCGAGGGCGGACATATCGCCCAGCCGCAAGCCGAAAAAGCCTTGTCGTAGGCGGCAAAGACCCGCTTTCTCTCCTTGAGCAAGCGGTCGTATTGACGGATTTGCGCCAGACCGACGGCGGCGTTCACATCGGCCATATTCACTTTCATGCCCANGCCCACAATATCGTAGCGCCAGCCGCCCGCCTTGGATTTGGTAAAGGCGTCTTTGGTCTGGCAGTTGAGCGACATCATGCGCAGTTCCTTATATAGTTGCCCGTTGTCGAAAGGAGCGGGCAGGTTCAGGCAGATGGCGCCGCCCTCGGCGGTGGTGACATTCTTTACCGCATGGAGCGAAAACACCGCCACATCGGTTTCGCACCCGGTTCTTTTTTCGCTTTGGTAATACGCTCCCAGCGAATGGGCGGCATCGTTGAGCACCAGGATACGCCCCAATTTCTCCTGTACCGGCGAAGAGGGTTCGAACAGAGCCTTTATTTCGGGGGATGCCACAATTTGGTTGATGGCATCGTAATTACACGGAAAACCGGCGATATCCACCGGAATAACGGCTTTGGTGCGCGGTGTGATGGCTTTGCGCATCGCTTCGGGAGAAATATTGAAGTCTTCGCCCGAATCCACCATGACGGGCGTGGCGCCGGNGTGCAGCACGGCCAAGGCCGTGGCACTGTAGGTATAGGCGGGAACAATCACCTCATCGCCGGGCTTGACACCCAGCCAGCGCAACATCAGTATCGCACCCGAAGTCCACGAATTGACGCAAAGCACCTCGCCCGCCCCGCACAGGCGGCGGATTTCTTCCTCCAACGCCCTTGTCTTGGGCCCGGTGGTGATCCAACCTGAACGCANGGTGTCCGTTACTTCGTCTATCACGGTTTGGTCTATATAGGGAGGNGAAAAGGGTATTTTCATGGTTTTGTTCTATTGTAATTTTGCTATATTTGCGAGCCTTGAAGAGGGTGTAAACCCTCTTGAACAACTATTATTAACCCTTTAAATTTTGCTTGACAATGAACAAATTGATGAGCCAAATCAACGAGCAACTCGAAGCTTTCAAAACCAATGCCGACGCTTACGCCGAAAAAGGCAACAAGGCCGCCGGTGCCCGTGCCCGCAAGGCTTCCTTGGAACTGACCAAACTGTTCAAGGAATTCCGTAAGGTTTCGATCGAAGAAAGCAAATAATCGCTCTTCGGCAGTTATAAGCAGGGGCGGGCATTTGCCCGCCCCTTGCTTTTTATACGGTCATAATGTCTTTCTCTTTCTCGGCAAGAATCCTGTCGACCTGCGCCACAAACTTATCGGTCTGGTCCTGAACGTCTTTTTCGGCTTGTTTGGCCATATCTTCGGGCAATACCTTGTCTTTGGACANTTTCTTGATTTCTTCGTTGGCATCGCGACGCGTGTTGCGGATAACCACCTTGGCNTTCTCGCCCTCGGCACGGCATTTCTTAACCATATCCTTGCGTCTGTCCTCGCTNAACGGAGGAAGGGTGATACGGATGGTCTCGCCGTTGTTTTGGGGCGTAAAACCGAGATTTGCCGCCAAAATCGCCTTTTCGATAACGGGGAGCATCTTCTTTTCCCACGGTTGCACCACAATCGAACGGGCATCGGGCGTATTCACGGCCCCTACTTGGTCGAGCGGGGTGAGGTTGCCGTAATAATCCACTTTCACACCCTCCAGCATCTGCGCGCTGGCCTTGCCCGCACGGATGCGGCCCAACTCTTTTTCCAAATGTTGAATGGCAGACTCTATCTGCGTTTTTTGCTTGGCCATGCAAGCTTTCACTTCTTCGGTCATGGTCTTATTTTTTTATTTATTGATTTTTTATTAATGTACCGATAGNCTCNCCGTTCACCACCTTGGCCAAGTTTCCCGGCGTGTCCATATCGAACACATAGATATGCACCCGGTTCTCCTGACAAAGCGTAAAGGCAGTGAGGTCCATGATTTTAAGTTTCTTTTCGTAGGCCTCGTCGAAGGTAAGNTCGGAGTATTTCACCGCCTTGGGGTCTTTTTCGGGGTCTGCGGTATAGACACCGTCCACACGGGTGCCCTTCAACAACACCTCGGCACGGATTTCCACCGCCCGCAACGCCGCCCCCGAATCGGTGGTGAAGAACGGATTGCCCGTTCCGGCCGCCATAATCACCACCCTGCCCGCTTCCAACAANTCTATGGCACGACGGCTGCTCATCTTCTCGCAAATCGGGTCAATCGCCAGCCCCGAAAGCAAGGAAGCCTTCACGCCCTTTTCTTCCAAAGCCGCCTGCAAGGCCATCGAATTGATGACGGTGGCCATCATGCCCATGTAATCGCCCTGTATGCGGTCCATTCCCTTNGCCGCNCCCTGCANNCCACGGAAGATATTNCCCCCGCCGATAACGATACCCACCTGNCATCCCTCGCGCACCACGGCGNCAATCTGCTCCGCATACTCGGCCAACCGTGCAGGGTCTATGCCGTATGCCTGCGAACCCATCAGCGACTCTCCGCTNAGNTTCANTAAAATCCGTTTGTATTTCATTCTCTTTTNTTTGTATTATTATAAACCCANCCGCTTATGCAGCAGCGTCTACTTCCGTTTTCTTTTTCTTGAANTCCAACGCCATAATCCNGTTNATCATCCANCCNTCAATCACAATCACCATAATGGAATAGAACGGCAGACGCAATTCGCCGAAAGCCACCAAAGTGGAAAGGGTGATGATGGTGTCGACGATAATCACCATAGTGCCGAGCTTGATTTTCGTGTATTTGCTGATAATCATCGAAATGATGTCGCTTCCGCCGCTGGTGGCACCTGCCCGGAAGATAATCCCGATGGCGGCCCCGTAAATCAAACCGGCCACNAGCGTNTTCANGAAATAGTCGGGCACNAAATACAGNGGNAGATGCCCTTCCTGAGCCGGATAAACCAACAGTCCTTTCATGGATTCGGGAATGGANGCCAAATCNGTTTCGGCCAAAATGCCGTTGTGGATAAGGGGATTATAACCCCACAGGCTTTCAATCGCCCATACGCTGCCCAAAATCACAAACGTGGAAAGAATGGTCTTGACACCGAAGCGCGGGCCCANAATCAACGTNCCNATCAAAAGNAGGGGNATGTCCATGCANGCGGCNTAGAGGCTGATTTTCCACGGCCATACCGANTTCANGACATTGGAAATGCCNTANGTGCCGCCGGGNGCCAAACGGTANGGATTGGCNAACATCACNTCGCCNANNGCGAAAAGGATGCTGCCTCCGATAACCAAAAGATAGGAAAGNATNTCNTTGCGCCACTTCTCGCCACGGAAAGAGTCGATGAATTCGTTGCCGAACGCACGCCAATGTTCTTTGTTGAGGGCGTCGGCTATGTCGGCGAAAAAGCCTTTTTTGGGTGCCATAAGGGTATTTTTACGGTTTTTGCGGGCTTGGCCCNGTCTTTGCAAAGATAACAGATGTTTGTCAATTTAAACAAAAAAGGACAAGCCTCCCGAAGGAAACTTGCCCTTTTTCAAACCGGCTTTCGACCGGTCCTCATCGGAATCAGGCACCCAGATGCAGACGACGGAAAGCCACCACAGCGGCGTCGCCGTTCTGCTTCACGTAGTCGCCCACCGTGAGCTTGCTGTCCATGATATATTCCTGGAACATCAAGGTATTCTCTTTGTAGAACTTCTCGATACGTCCTTTCACGATGTTGTCCAGCATCGCTTCGGGAATGTTGCCGGCTTTTTCGGCCGATACGGTGGCGATGATTTCGCGGGCCTGCTTGGCCTGTTCGGGCGTAAGCCAACCCTTGGCCGTGTTCGACTCGATATGTTCTTCCGAATCCACGTGTGCGGGATTGATGCCGGCCTTCGACAAAGCGTTGTCGACAGCCTTCTGAATCTGCTCCTGCTTGGTCTTTTCGCGGGCCACCGACTTTTCGGTCTCGATGGTGGCGGCGGGCACCGACTCCTTGTCGAGGGCGACAGGATTCATGGCGGCCACCTGCATGGCTACATTGTGTCCCACCTCTTCCTTGGCCGAAGCCTTGTCGAAACCTACCAACGTGGCAAGTTTGTTGCCGTTGTGGTTGTAGGCGCAAACCATACCCGCCTCGATGAACTCATAGCCGGGAATTTCCATCTTTTCGCCGATTTTACCCACCANGTCGGTGATGTGGTCGGCTACGGTGCGGCCATCCACGTCCAAAGCCTTCACTTCGTCGGCGGTCTTCACTTTCTTGGCCAAGGCCAGTTCGGCCATCTTGCGTACCAAGCCCGTAAATTCATCGTTCTTGGCCACAAAGTCNGTCTCGCAGCTAAGGCTTACGATGCAACCGAAAGTCTTATCGGCGTTCACCTGCGCCCAAACCATGCCTTCTTTCGCTTCCTTGTCGGCACGGTTGGCGGCCACTTTCTGACCTTTCTTACGCAAGAATTCAACCGCTTTTTCAAAATCGCCTTCGCATTCGGTAAGGGCCTTCTTGCAGTCCATCATACCGGCTCCGGTCATTTGTCTCAATTTATTTACTTCTGAAGCTGTAATAGCCATTGTTCTAAGTGTTAGTTTGTTTACTTCTTGGAAACTTTCTTGGCGGCGGGCACAGCCTTGCGGGGACGACGGGCGCGACCTTCCTCTCCGTTTTCACCACGCTTGCGGTTCTTTTCGCTACCGCCTTCGTTCTCTTCCTCGTCCATACCGTCTACGGCAAGTTTTTCTTCGCCGTCGGCAACCTCTTCTTCGTCCTTCTGGTCTTTGTCGAGTTTGCGTTCGGTGAGGCCTTCCTCAATGGCGTTCACCACTTGTTCCACAATGAGGGAGATGGATTTGGAGGCATCGTCGTTGGAGGGAATGATGAAATCCACCAAGTCGGGGTTGACGTTGGTGTCCACCATGGCGAATACGGGGATATTCAAACGGCGGGCTTCGGCCACGGCAATGTGTTCCTTGTTGATGTCAACCACGAAAACAGCCGACGGAAGACGACCGAGGTCGGCGATGGAACCGAGGTTCTTTTCGAGTTTTTCCTTTTCGCGGCGGATTTGCAGACGTTCGCGTTTGGAGAGGGTTTCGAACTGTTTGTCGTTCATCAAACGTTCGATACCGGCCATTTTCTTGACAGCCTTGCGGATGGTGGTGAAGTTGGTGAGCATACCGCCCGGCCAACGTTCGGTTACGTAGGGCATTCCCACACGCTGCACCTGTTCGGATACAATAGCGCGAGCCTGCTTCTTNGTGGCTACAAAGAGGATTTTGCGACCCGACTTGGCTATCTGCTTGATAGCGGCGCAAGCCTCATCCAATTTAGCTTCTGTTTTCTGAAGGTCGATGATATGGATCCCGTTCTTTTCGGCAAAGATGTAGGGAGCCATTTTGGGATTCCATTTTCTGCGGAGGTGGCCGAAATGCACACCNGCATCGAGCAACTGCTCAAAAGTTACTTTAGACATAATATTTGTTTTTGTTTACGTTTCGTCTGCACCGGAAAGCNCCTTCGGGGCCTTCCGTCAATCTTTCGGTAGTCTGCGGCAAAATCGGAGAGTCCGAAAGATTTGAATGCTAAACGGGCAACAACCGCCCTAAAAAAAGCGGAAAGGAATTGCGCGGACAGCCGAAGCCATCCACAAACGCAATTCCCGTCCGAAGAAAAATCCTAACGCTTGCTGAACTGGAAGCGCTTGCGGGCCTTGGGACGACCCGGCTTCTTTCTTTCAACCATACGCGAATCGCGGGTCAAAAGCCCCTGAGCCTTNAGAGCGGGACGGTGCGCGGCNTCGATTTCGCACAAGGCACGGGCGATGCCCAAACGAAGAGCCTCGGCCTGACCCCTTACACCACCGCCGTCCAAATTGGCTTTCACGTCAAATTGATTCAGCGTGCCTGTTACCTCAAAAGCTTGATTGGCAACATACTGCAACATACCCGTAGGAAAATAGGTCTTGTAGTCCTTGCCGTTTACCACAATGTTTCCGCTACCGGCGGTGAGATACACACGGGCAACGGCGGTCTTTCTTCTACCTGTTTTGTTTGTAACTTCCATATTATCTTACTACTTGAGGTCTTTAACATTAATCGGTTCGGGATTCTGGGCCTGTTGCTGATGTTCGGCACCCTCATACACATAGAGGTTGCGGAACAACTGACGACCGAGAATACCTTTGGGAAGCATACCTTTCACCGCATGTTCGATGATGAAGCAAGGCTTGCGCGTAAGCATCTGGGCAGGTGTGGCGAAACGTTGGCCGCCGGGATAGCCCGTGTGGCGAACATACACCTTCTCGTTCATTTTCTTGCCGGTAAATCTTACTTTTCCNGCATTGATAACAACTACATTATCACCGCAATCTACGTGAGGCGTGAAGTTGGTTTTGTACTTTCCCCTCAACAAAGAAGCGATTTCGGAAGCAAGACGACCCAAATTCTGGTTTTCGGCATCTACCAAAACCCATTTCTTGTTGGCGGTAGCCTTGTTGGCTGAAATGGTTTTGTAGGTTAAGGTATTCATCTTCAATAATGTTTTTCTCTTAAATTCCTTTGCATACTTCGCGCAAAGGGAGCGCAAAGATATAACAAGTTTTATTTATGAACAACTCTTGTTGAAAATTTTTATNCAAAGGGGCTGTCTCAACAAGACTATGCCCTTTTACACAATTTCCCAACACCCACCTTTTTTAGGACCAATATGACGCAATACATGAGGCAATAGAGAAATTTCCCGTTCAATGGTACGGGGAGAGACCCCTATTTCTCTTGCCATTTCCGCAATACTGATAGCGGGATTTCCCTTAACCAACTTCAAAATATGTGATTGTCTAACTGTCATATCATTACCGACATTTTTACCGACATTTTTACCGACATTTTTACCGACATTTTTACCGACATTTTTACCGACATTTTTGTTTTTGGCGGTTTTCTGCTGACGGGTTCCAGGCCGTTGAAAAGTAACGGTAACAAAACTTCCGTTGATACTCCATTCGGGCTCCGGTACGTTTTGGTCACGGCACGCCTTAATGATTCTTTTGGCACCGGAGCCCCAGTTTTCAAGNAAGGTGGTTTTATACAAAACTTTGGCTAATGTAGGATTGTACGGATAGGAATCATGTGGAAGCTTGATGTTTTCCGGGGTTATTTCGGGCGGAAATATGCCGGGATTACTTATCTCAATACGGTCATCGTATATGGCAATTCCGATAGTCAGGTTATGTCTTTCCCATTGACGGTGGCAAAGGGCGTTAATCAAGGCTTCGCGCAAGGCGGTATGGGGAATTTCAAGATGCTCTTCCCTCATCAGGCTTGAAATCTTGCCGCTCAGGGACAAGTGCTTGAAGAAAAATGCCATTCCGGCATCCAACAATTCAAAAAAATTACCCTCCTCCTGCTGATTATCGATGAATTCGTTTTTGTCCGTACCGAAGAAACGAGCCAACCTTAAACGGAACTGTATATAAGGACGGACATCTTTGGCAAACAGTAAGGCTGCGGCATTGTTGGGTTTGTTATCGGTCAACAACTCCAGTTTATCCAACACCTCCTTAATAGGGTCGGTCATAGCAGAATCCGGCAATCTGCCTCCATCGATACCAAGGCGCACACAACCTCGGATACGGTCGACATTTAAGTCATCGATAGAAAGATTTGCCATCTGCTTTTCCCACTCGAAGTTTTGTGGTCTATGCGCTCGGATTCTTTTGTCAAACATTTCGCGTGGCATGGCCTTCGTGGTGCTTTCCAATTTATAGTAAGGTCTGCCAAGATAGGTATGGGGTTGTTCGCCCCATTTCCAACCATCAAAATGCATCGCAATAACCTGATGTCCGGGATGTTCCGGCACATCGATATATTCAATCGGGATATACACCGCCGGTTCCAGACCGGATAGGGCTTGTGCAATTTCTCTTTGGGTGTTGTCGGATACTTCTTGCCCTACAATCTTCATCGATTTAGGTGTGATGCCAAAAATCAGCCAACCACCGTCGGTATTAAGAAAGGCGCATGCCGTGTGCATACCGTCTTTCAATTCTCCGGTAGTCTTTTTGATTTCCAGCGTTCTTGATTCGCCGGAAGCAATCAACCCTTTGATATCGTCTAAAGTCATATCCCTTTATTGAAAAAGATATCACAAAATTACGATAATATTGTTATCTTTGACGCATAAACGTAAATAACTTTTTAAATGAAAAATAAGTTTATTTTCTTGTTTGTTGCATTGCCGTTGTTGNTTCTGTCGNGTTGNGAAAAGCCNANCAAANAGCCNAACGAATATTATGGNAANTNNCAAAAGGCNTGNGTNCGCCTGAAGGTNCANAACAACACCGCCAAGGGAAGAAAGGCTCAAGTGATTGGCGACAGCGCCGCCGTATGGAAATGCGTTCGATGGGGAACGAATTTACGTTTTTTCGACTTTTACTTCCAGACGGATGCTCTCGATGGTCTATCTCTCACCCGATGGGATATGTTTGACCGAGATACCATAGAATGCGCCTATATTTTCGGGTATGAATGTGTGGTACGCTATGGTCGCATAGAATCCGATGAAAACGGTATTGGCTACGGTGTACCCGGTTCCGAAGAATGGGGGGTATTAATGGAGGCTGAGAATTTTACAATATGCGGCATGCTTGATACCCTTCATAACGTATATTATGATCCGTTTTCGGATACACCATGGAACGAAGATGATCCATCGCGCGGATGGGATGGAGGCACTTGTCCCGGTCGTTGGATATACGATACCCTCGGCTACATTCCCAACAGCATTGTCCGTGCCAATCGTGAACGCCTCATACCCCTCTTTAATGAGGGCAAGTACAGCGAGATGATGAAAATCATGGAGAACGATTATGTCATCTACACCTGCACCGGCGAAGAATACCGCGAACTTGCCCGCCAAGGCTTGAATTAAGTTGTTTGTTCAGAAAGAGTTTAAAGCCCGTGGATTTCTCCACGGGCTTTTTGTTGGGTAAGTTCTTTTACTTCCTTGCGGAAGCATCCTTACCCTCCGACAATCCCGAAGTATCCGCTTTCTTTAAAAGCAAAAATCCGCATAAAGAAGATTACAACAAAAAATAGTGTCCGTTTTAGACACTATTTTTGTGAGTGTTTCAGCCCTTTAAAAGATAAATTCAACTGCCAACTGTTATAACGAAAAACGGCCAGAAACAGACAGCTACTATGACAAAAAACGAAGATTGTTTGATAATCAATTAAGAAGAAGCATTTTTCCCAAGCGGTAAAAATCGAACAACATCATATTCGGGTGGGGGCTGTTGAGATTTTTCAGAATGGCTTTTTCCGATAATTTGAATGCGGACCGCAGCAAAGGCGCCATCTTGAGGCGGTTCACCTTAACATAACAGGCCAGCAGACGGCTTTCCTGCACCAATTCGGGGTAACGGCCGCTGTTGTGGAGCCGCAGCAGATTCACATTGGCCAACACCGACTTTTCCAGCATCTGCGCGTTGGTGTCCAACCCCAGATGCACCAAAGGATTGTCGATATACACAACCGGGACCCCCATCCGCTTGAACTGCACGCCCATCACGGTATCTTCATGCCCGTAAGGCAACATCTCCCCGTCTTCGAAAGACA
>JAAVBQ010000016.1 GCA_014803485.1 bacterium
ATTCACTCCACCCTTCAAGGTGATAAAAGAAGAGGGCACGTACAACGTGCTGCTATTGGATTCGATGAACTGCCGCAACCGGCAGGAAATCAACGTGACGGCGGACGCCTGCAAGCCCGCGATAGAGATACCCAATGTCTTCACCCCCAACGGCGACGGCGTGAACGATGTATTGAAGTTCAAGCAGCTTGAGAAATGCACGGACGTGCTGATTGAGATTGTGGACCGCTGGGGGCAGCCCGTGATGAAGAAGAAAGTGGCCACCGCCGATGGCTTCGAGTGGAACGGCCGCGTGAACAACACGGGCGTACGCCTGCCCGACGGCCCCTACTTCTACATGGTAACCTACAAGAACCTCTACGGCAAGCGCAAGGTGCAGAGCGGTAGCATCACTATCCTCGGAACCGCTGAATAAAGTTTCGACTTTTCGTATCTTTAGCTTCGCTGAAGATACTCCGCCTCGGCAGAGCAACAACCGAAAACAAGTTTTCAGTTGCCTCCCGCAATCTGTATCATCATCGTCCAAGCGAGCTTGGCCGCTTCTGATACAAATCGCGGGAGCAACCTGCAAATTAATTTGCAGGTTGGCTCTGCACTCGACTTTTCGTATCTTTGCAAGTTAGCATTGAATCACTATGGAAGAAAAGAATATCCCCGAGGAAGAAGGGAAAAAGCCTTCCCTCAACTTTATCGAAGAGATTATCGAAGGCGACATCGCCAACGGCAAGAACGGCGGACGTGTGCATACCCGTTTTCCGCCCGAACCCAATGGCTACCTGCATATAGGCCACGCCAAGTCCATTTGTCTGAACTTCGGCATCGGCCAAAAATACCACGGCAAGACCAATCTCCGTTTCGACGACACCAACCCTGCCAAGGAAGACACCGAATATGTGGACGCCATCCGCGACGACATTCATTGGTTGGGCTTCGACTGGGACGGCGAATACTACGCCTCCGACTATTTCGACCAACTCTACCAATGGGCGGTGCAGATGATTAAGAACGGACGGGCCTATGTGGACGATTTGAGTCAGGAAGAGGCCTCCGAATACCGAGGCGTGCCCACCAAGCCCGCCACACCCAGCCCCTACCGCGACCGCAGCGTGGAAGAGAACTTGGATTTGTTCGAACGTATGCGCAAGGGCGAATTTCCCAACGGCGCCAAGACGCTCCGCGCCAAAGGCGACCTTTCTTCGCCCAACATGCACATGCGCGATCCGTTCATGTACCGCATCATTCATCAGGAACACCACCGCACGGGCAACAAATGGTGCATCTACCCCATGTACGACTATGCCCACGGACAGAGCGACTCCATAGAGGGCATCACACACTCCATCTGCACGCTTGAGTTCGAGGTGCACCGTCCCCTCTACGATTGGTTCATCAAGACGCTCAACATCCACGCCCCGCAACAGATAGAATTTGCACGGCTCAATCTGAGCTATACCGTGATGAGCAAGCGCAAACTGTTGCAGCTGGTGCAGGAAAAACATGTTTCCGGCTGGGACGACCCCCGTATGCCCACTATCTGCGGCCTGCGGCGGCGCGGCTACACGCCCGAGTCGATCCGCCTCTTCGCCGAGAAAATCGGTGTGGCCAAGCGCGACAACGTGATTGATGTGTCGCTTTTGGAATGGTGTGTGCGCGAAGACCTCAACAAGAAAGCGCAGCGGGTGATGGTGGTGATGAATCCTGTGAAAGTGGTGATAGACAACTATCCCGAAGGACAGGTGGAGGAACTCGATGCCGTGAACAACCCCGAAGACGAAACCATGGGAATGCGGAAGGTGAAATTTTCGCGCGAACTGTATATCGAACGGGAAGATTTTATGGAGAACCCTCCCAAGAAGTTCTTCCGTCTTTCGCCCGGCACCGAAGTGCGTCTGCGTTATGCGTATTTCATAACCTGCACAAGCGTGGAAAAAGACACCGAAGGCAATATAACCACGCTCCACTGCACCTATGATCCCGCTTCGCGCGGCGGCAACTCGCCCGACGGCCGCAAGGTGAAAAGCACCATTCATTGGGTGTCGGCGCCCCATGCCCTGGACGTGGAAGTGCGGGTGTTCGACCGGCTTTTCGCCACCCCCGCCCCCGACGAAGTGGAAGAAGGCAAGACCTTTCTCGACAACCTCAATCCCGAATCGCTGCAGGTGTTGCCGCACTGCAAGGCCGAAGCGTTCCTGCAGGGCTTCGAGAAAAAGCCTCTGGCGCATTTTCAGTTCGAACGTATGGGTTACTTCTCCATTGACCCCGACAGCGAGAAGGAAAACCGCCTCATCTTCAACAAAACCGTAGGGCTGAAAGACACATGGGCGAAAATCAGCGATAAAGCCTAATCCTGAATGAGCCGGACAAGTTTCCTATTCCTTTTGCTTTTCCTTGCCGTGTCCTGCACACGCAGAACACCCGGTGTGGAATTGGAACTGAACGGCGGGGCGGGCCGTGCGGTGGCCTTTTGGGAGATTTCGGCGGACGAAGGCCCCGTGTTCCTAGATTCGGTGCGTCTCGACAAACAAGGCCACGGACAGGTGTATGTGCCGAAAAACGGCGAGGGTATGTATGCCCTGCAAAGCGGCAAGGGGCAACAAAACCTCCTTGTGCTTTTCCTGCCGCAATCCCCCGCTGCCCCGCTCTCCCTGCAGGCCGATTTCGACAATCTCGTTTCCACCGCACGCATCGCCTCCCCGCACGACACCCTTGCGCATACCGCCTTGCTCTATCAGCAGATGTTGCTGGAAGCGCAGGACGAAATCCACAAAACCGAAAACCTTTGGGCGGAAAACCGCTACCTCGTCCGCAATGTGGATTCTCTCTACGAAGCCTGCGTGCAGAACATCAATACAATGCAGGAAACCATGCGCACCGTGGCGCAGGAACTCTGCACGGAAAACACCCACAACCTGCTGCCCGTCTTCATGGTGAACAAACAACTTGCCGGCAAAGACCTTTTCGACATGGAAAGCGGGCAAGACATTGCCTTCCTGCTCGATTGCGCACAGCGTATGCAGGAACAGCAGCCCGACAACGCCCATGTACGCCGGTTCCTCACCACGCTCCGCCGGGCGCAGGCGAACCAACGGCAACGCACCCTCAATTCCGATACGAATGCAAAACCTTGATATAAAGCTCAACCCAGGCCAAAAAGCCTATTTCGTCTCCGACTTTCATTTAGGCACACCCTCGTATGAAGAAAGCCGTGAACGGGAGCGCAGAATCGTGGCGTGGATAGAAGAACACCGCTCCGAAATGGGCGCGCTCTTTCTGTTGGGCGATGTGTTTGACTATTGGTTCGAATATCGCTACACCATACCCAAAGGCAACGTCCGTCTGCTGGGGAAACTGGCCGAACTGACCGATGCGGGTGTGCCTGTGTATTTTTTCTGCGGCAATCACGATGCCTGGCATATTGATTTCTTTGAAAAGGAATTAGGAATTAAAGTGATGAAAGACCTCGCCCTCGCCACGATAAACGGATGCAGATTCGTGTTGGGACACGGCGACGGCCTGGGCGCGGGGCAGCACGCCTACAAACTGATGAAAAAGGTGTTCAGCGCCAAAATCTCACATATACTCTACGCCGCCGTACACCCCTATTGGGCGCAGAAATTCGCCTCGAACTTCTCGCACCGCAGCCGCAAGTCGGGCGACAGGAACAGAACGCATGAACGCGATAAAAATAGATTGTTGGTGGGTTTCATGCGCGATTTTCTGAAGCATGAACCCGCCGATGCCTTTATCTTCGCCCACAGGCATTGGCCGATATTGGTGGAACTGTTGCCGTCAAGCGGCGCGGAAGATCCCCTCAACGACACACGGGTATGCAGGAATAATCAGTCGGAACTGCACAATGTCCTCTATCTCAACACGGGCGATTGGATTCAGTATTTCTCTTACGGTGCCTTCGACGGGAAAACCCTGTCCTTGCACGGTCAAAACCTAAAAACCGAATTGTAGTGGCGCGCATTACTATCGAAAACATGGAATTTTACGCCCATCACGGGTGTTTTAAGGAAGAAACGCTTATCGGAACATGGTTCTCCGTGGATGTATGGATGGATGCCGACACCGAAAAAGCACAACGCAACGACAGTCTCGACGACACCGTGAACTATGCCGAGGTATACACCCGAATCAAGGAGGAAATGGCCGTACCTTCCAAACTCATCGAACACGTGGCGCAACGCATCCTGAACCGCATTTTCGCGGAGTTTCCTCCCGTGCGGAAAGCGGGCATCAAATTGCGCAAAATCAATCCTCCTTTGGGAGAGAAAATCGGAAATGTGAACGTGTATCTGGAACAGGAACGATAGGCGCGTTTAGTATGCGCTGTATTCCCTGACGTGGAACACCGAAGTGTTCGAATAGAAAATCTGCAGAAGCTTGAGCATTTCACTCAAAGCCTCCTCCATCGTATTTACGTAGATGGCTTCGTTCTTCTCGCCTATACTGTTATTCATTACCAAATAACTGTCTTTGGCGGCGTTATACTGAAAAACGAAATAATAAGTGGGTTCGTGTTGAATGATATAGGAAACACCGGGCTCAAGCAGACCCAAAAAAACCATCAATGCTTCATTGATGTCTTCCTGCCATACATCCCCCCTGTCCGTGGAAATACGGAACGCGTTCTCAAACACATCGTGGGAGAAATTGGCCAAAGGCTGGTTGTAGTCTTTCGACGAAACCAGAGTGAGGTCGATATAGGAACTCTGCGCGCGAGCAACCGTCACCGCAGCGAAACCCATCATAATCAACACTATACCTACAAGAAACCGCTTCATATATTTATGTAGCAAACAGGGAGTAAAGGTAGTACAAAAAAGTAGAACCTCACCGTCCTCGGGACTATTTTTTCAACAATCTTATCAACCGCCTCATTATCACCCGCTCTATCGGATTACGCCCCTCGGCTTGCGCAGAACCACATTTTCCATGCGTTCGTCCGAGTCGAATCCCTCGCCCTCGAGCACCAGACCGGGACTCACCTTGCGCACAAACACATCCGAATAGATTTTATGCGTGTCCTGATTCCAATACAGGGCCTCGGTATAGAGGGTGTCCGAGGTGCGCATATCATACACCCGCACATCGCGATAGAATTTCATCAACTTGTCGTTCTGAAAGTTGATGGCCGAATCGGCAAAAAGCAGAACGTCGATGCCGGTGCCGTCCTGATTGTAGAACACCGACTTGATGCCCTGCGGAAACACCTGCGCGGGAACGGTGGCTTCTTCGCCCGTATAGTTGTGCATCACAGGATATTGCATCTCTATCTGCATCTTGCCCTCCTCGGTAACCATATTGCTCGAACCGAAAAGACTCTGACGGGGTGCGGAGTGAATATCGTCGAAAGGCATGAAGACGGGCGTTTTCTGCTTGCACGACACAAGACACATGCCGATAAGCAGCAAGCAGAAAACGCCCGTCCTACGCAATAGAAAACTGTTCATAACCTCCGTTTATCGACGTGCGCGAATGGTGGTGGTGTGGTTGAACCAGCAGGAAATGTTGTAGCTTTCGCCCTCCTTGAAACCATAGGTGAAGAGGTCGTCGGAGGAGGGGAAATGCGCCGAATAGCTCGAAACCAACGAAGCCACCGTTTCGTTCAAAGAGGGATCCACGGATTTGGCCTTGTTGAACATATCCACAGCGGCCCAATAGGGAGCGCGTGCGGCGATGGGCGAACCGTCGCCCGTGCAGGAACTCGCCCCACCGGCATAAATCAAGCCCATAAGCAGATAGGCACGGCCGCTCTCGGGGTTCAGGTTCAGCACCTCGCGACAGGCGTTGCGGGCGTTGACGGACTGACCGAGATTCATATAGGCTTCGGCCAAAACCAGATAGGCACGTTCTTTATAGGCCTCGCCGATAGATTCCATCACCTCGAGCGTAAGATAATCGACCACGGCCGCATATTGTTTGCGCGAACGGTTCATGCTGGCCATCTGATAGGCGCTTTCCGGGGTGGGTTCCAGTTTGTAGAGGGCCTCGGCCATCTTGAAGAAAATGTCGTTGTCGGTGCAGGAACGGTTGTCCATAAGGGCCGTGGCCTTGCGCAGATAGTCGGCGTTTTCTTGGTTGGCCTCGAATTTCTCGGTATAGATGTTGATGAGATCCTCGCAGGCGGCATAGGGCTCAAAGCGATGCGTAATCGCCGCCTCGGTGGAAGCCGGCAGGGTGTCGCCGGGACGGGCGGCCGCCATACCGTCGAGAACGGCTATGGCCTTTTCGTAGGCGTTGATGATGTCGGCTTTGGTGAGGATATCGGCTTTGAAGGCCTCGATGACACACTCGAAATAGTTATAGGGTACATTGCAGTAGGTCCGTTGCTTGGAGGGCTGCGTGAGGGCTTCTTCGTAGAGCGCCAGAGCCTCGCGGATCTGCTTGGGTTTGTAGACAGTCATATCTTTGGCTTTCATACCCTTGCACAGACCGGGGTCGCCAAAATAGTTCATACGGAGGTCGTAGAGATTCAACAGCTCGTCGATATAGCCGGCCCTGGCTTCGGCATCGGGAGCCTTGTTGATGCGGGTCTTGAGGATGGCCGCACCACGGATGTAGGTGTTGATGGAGGTAGCGGGGCATACGGTCAACACCTGCTTCCAGGCATCATAAGCATCGTTGTAGTTTTTCTGCTTGTAGAATTCTTGGTAGACGGAAAGGTTCTGCAAGCAGGTGAGGCTGTCTTCGGGCGTGGCGCCGTATTTCTGCGCAAACGCGGCCGAAGTCCACAAAAGTGCCAGCGGCACAATCAAAAACTTTTTCATATTCGCTATTTTATTGCTTTTCTATATTTTATTTCTCTTAATCGTACTTGGGTTTCACAAACCACGTCTCGAGCGAGGAGAAGCTTACACCCACGCGCATGAAATTCTCGCGGATCTGACCTCGTTTGAGCGAACCTGTCTGCCCGAACTGCAAGCCCACGTTAATCAACGAACGGCTCTTGCGCACGGGAATGCCCAACCCCACGCTGAATCCGTAGGAATACAGTTCCTTTGCGGGAGAGGCTTCATCCTTCTTCATACCGGCGGCGTAGTTGTTCTGAAAAAATCCTCCGATACGGTAGGCGAACCGCCTTGCCACGGTGGTGGCCTGCGGGTTGTTCTTCAGCTCCGCCCCCACATTCACACCATAGGTATTGCGGAAGTGAAAAACATCGTTGGACTTTCCGTATTCGCTGTATTCCTTCCACCACGCATAAGTGAAGTCGGCGCCTATCACGCACTGATGCTCATATTCGTACGAAACGCCCACCCGCAAAGAGGATGGGAACGTGTATCGGCCACGCACCGCCGCTTCGGGCATATAGGCGGTATCGGTATAGGAGCCGAAAACACCCTGCGCAAGGGTGGTGCGTTTGGCGTGAAGCGTGCTTTTCAAACTGTAAGACGTCCCTATTGTAAAGTTTTGATATTCTTTAATGGGTATCACGGCGGTAAGCCCCACGTCCAAGCCGAAACCGTTGAGGCGGGTTTCGGTGTAGTATTCGGCCGAGCCGGCGTATTTGGCCAGAGTGTCGTCTAAAAAGGTGAGGGTGGAAGTCTGCATCAACCTGCCGAACAGATAACTGAGGTTCACACCCGCCGTCACGGGGCCCCAGCCCAAGGCATGGCCCCAGCCCAATTTCGAAATGCCCCCGTCTCCTTCGTGAATCAACTGCGTGCGCCCTACTTTGGGGTATTCTTCATTGTCGGAAAAATAGGAGGTCTTATAGAACATATCGGTGAGCGGCAGCAGATAAATGGCCATCTTATACCACTTGCATACAGGAAAATAGAACTCTATGTTGCTCAAGCCGCCCGAGGTGCTGTTGTTCTTGGCCCGTGTGCCGTCCATTTCCTGCGTCAAGCCGTTGAAACTTACGTTGAAACCTATGTCGAAACGCACGCTGAGAGTATCCACGCCCGTACGGTAGGTGGCGGGGTTGAGAGGGTTCATGTTACCCGGGCCCGAAAGGCCGATACCGATACCGCCCAACGCCATATTGCGCACATTCAGATAGGGTTGCACAATACCCGGCCCGAAAACCGAATAAGGCGACATCATCCCTGTCTGCGCATGGACACGGCAAAGGGAAGAGGCACACAAGCATACCCCTATCCCCAAGGTGACAAGAAAAATGCGTCCTATCCTAAAAAACATTCAAGTCCAATATTTCGTTCAGCCCTCTTAAAACAAGGTTGTGGTACGCAAATATCTCATAATTCAAGGACTTTTCAAAATAAGAAGCATTGCCCCCCGTCACCACAATCTTGAGGTCGGGAAAACGTTTTCTATAACGTTCTATATAGCCCTGCACCTCGTAGCGCAGACCGTCGAGGGCACCGCTGTAGAGCGCGGTCCGGGTGTTGTTGATGATTTCGGTGTCGCGTTCCTGCCGCAGATCCACCATAGGAAGCGCCTCCGTGAAACGATGCATGGCCCGCAGGCGCATATTGAGGCCGGGAGAAATGGCACCGCCCAGAAAACGGGCGTCTTTGTCCACCACATTGTAGGTGACGCAAGAGCCGAACACCATACACAACACATTCTGACCGGGATAGAAAGAGGCCACCGCCGAGGCCACCGCCACCCGATCGCGTCCGAGGGTCTCGGGTTGCTCGTATTCGATTTTCACGGGAATCCTGAGGTCGGGGCGATAAGACTGCCAGTCTATGAAATGCGTGAAATCGGAAAGTGTCTTGGCCAGAAACGACGGTTCGCGCGCCACAGTGCAGACCATAGCCGCGTCCATATCGGGGTGCAGGTGGCGCAGATGCGCGATGTCGGCGGGATTGAGCTTGGCGCGCATCTCGTGACAGAGCAGTTTCTTGCCCTCAAAAACGCCCCATTTGGTGAGCGTGTTCCCTATATCGATAACTAATTTCTTCATGCTTAACAAATCACCCGTCTTACCAAAGCCGAAAGTCGGTTGCGGAGAGTGTCGAGATGTTTCTTACGCTCCATCAACGCCATAATACCGACCTCATCGTCTTTCGCCACCTCCTTGAATTGTCTGTTCAAGGCCTCTATCATGCCGTTCACCTTCTCTATCTTAAAGTTTGAAACAGCCTGAAAGACAGCGGAATTTAATTTTTCTTCATGATTCTGCACGGTACGCACGCAAATGCCTTTGTTTTCCCATGCCTTGCTCACCTCGTAACACCCCGCAGCCAAATCGGCCACCAAATTGCGCAAAGGCATATTGTCGGAAAGCATCAGGTCTTCCACCACAGGCACCGAGCCTCCTTGCAAAGCGGTGGCAAATATAGAGAAAAGCTCTTGATACAGAGGATCGGAAAAACTCAGTTCGTCTTGCTGCACCTCGGCCACGATATAGGCGCACACGCTCGACACTTGGTCTATCGGCTTCTCGTCTTGGTCGTAATAGATTTGCTTGGTGGTGCGGCCGCCGTGATTCACCAACAGCGACAGCAACTCGCGTTCGAGGGTACGGGTGCGGGCAAGGGCATCGGCCTCCTGTTCGCTCGGCGTGGGTTCCTGCTTGGGTACGCTCGGAGCAACCTGATTTTCAGAAATCTGCTGTCCGCTTCCCGACATCTGTTTCTGAAAACGGCTGCGGAAGATACGGTTGAGCTTGTTGAGCAAATCGGGCTCGGAGATTTCCAGAAGCCGGCTGCATTCCTGCACATACACCGCCCGCTTGATGCTGTCGGGAATCACCGATATGCTGGTGAGGATGTTGTCGATGAGTTCGGCGCGCTTGATAGGGTCGTCGCCCACGTCCTTCAACAGCAAGCGGGTCTTGAACGAGATGAAGTCGACCGCGTTTTCCTTGAGGTAGTTTTGGATTTCCTCGGTGGTGTGCGCCTTGGCGTAGTCGTCGGGGTCCTGCCCTTCGGGAAGAAGCACCACCCGCACGTTCATATCCTTGGCCAGCACCATGTCGATGCCGCGCAAGGAAGCCTTGATACCCGCCGCGTCGCCGTCGTAGAGCAAGGTGAGGTTGCGCGTGAAGTGCGAAATCATCTTGATCTGGTCTTCGGTGAGCGAGGTGCCCGACGAAGAAACCACATTGGTGATGCCCGCCTGATGCATCGAAATCACATCGGCATAACCCTCCACCATATAGGCCATGTCGTGCGACACAATCTCGCGCTTGGCAAAGGGTATGGCATAGAGCACATTGCTTTTGTGATAGATTTCCGATTCGGGCGAATTGACGTATTTGGCCTTGCTTTTATCGCTGTTCAGAATACGTCCGCCGAAGCCCAGCACCCGCCCCGAAAGGCTGTGTATGGGAAAGATGACCCGTCCGCGGAAGCGGTCGAAAAGTTTGCCCGTTTCTTCCTTTTCGATAGTGAGACCGCTCTGCACCAAATACTTCTTGTCGTAGCCGGCTTTCAAAGCCGCTTGGGTAAAGGCATCCCAGCTTTCGGTGCAATAGCCGAGCTGAAAATGCCGTATCATCTCGTCGGTGAAACGGCGCTCGCGGAAATAGGCCAGCCCCACGCTCCTGCCTTCCTCGCTCTCCCACAAATTCTTAACGAAATATTCGGCGGCAAATTGCGTGAGGTGGTAGAGGGATTCGCGGTCGCTTTCCTTTTCCATCTGCTCGGGCGAAAGCTCCTCTTCCTTGATTTCGATATTGTATTTATGCGCCAAGTATCGGAGCGACTCCACATAGGAATAATGCTCGTGCTCCATGAGGAAACTCACCGAATCGCCGCCCTTGCCGCAGCCGAAACACTTAAAGATGCCCTTGGCGGGNGATACCGAGAANGAGGGNGTTTTNTCCTGATGAAAGGGACANCANCCCCAATAGTTGGCNCCACGNTTCTTCAACACCACGAAATCGCCCACCACTTCGTCGATGCGGGCGGCATCGAGAATGGCACGTTTGGTATCTTCGGGTATTCTGTGGCTCATGTCGTCAAAGTAAAAAAGGCGTCCGACGGCTTGGTCGGACGCCTTTGTGCGAGCGGCAAACGAGTCTCGAACTCGCGACCTCCAGCTTGGGAAGCTAGCGCTCTACCAACTGAGCTACTGCCGCATCTTTGGGGGAACAAAGATAGGAAAANTTACTATGATTTGAAATCAATCCTTTAAACCGGCAACTAACCGTTTAATAGCTTTATCACTGATATTGCCTTGCTCCGATTTATCGTAAATCGTCAGCAAGGTCACTTCCACATCTTCCAATACNGCAACGATAAACGAGATAACCCTTGCACCCCCACTCTTGCCTTTTCCCTTNCTCACAATCCGCATACGTATTTTCCGTATGCCATTTCCCAAGTCTGTCCCCTCGTAAGGATTTTCTTTCAATCGTTCTTGCAAATCAGACAAATCCGCTGCAAACGAAACATACTTCTTAGCTAATCGCTTGGCTTGTTTCTCAAACTCGGATGTATAGTAAATATTAACCATTCGGCCTCAACCCTTTAATTCCGCTATCAATTCATCCAATTGCCCCAAGCGTTTTCCTTGCTCGCGAGCCGAGCGAACTTCTTCGTATGCCGTCTCTATACTTTTCAATATCCTATCATCCTCCGACACGCTCTCGGCGATAGAAACACCTCTAAAACTGCCCAATACACTCCGTAAATGCGGCAGGATATCTGGATTTTCTATGTTCAACACCAACTGTGTCATCTTTTCTCCTCCTGATATTTTTCACAAATTTACAAAAATATACCATATCCCACCCAAAACGAAAACAGGCGGCCCCGAGGAGCCGCCTTGTCTACATAACAATAAACGTCAAATTGACACTATTTGTTTTGAGAATGCCATTCCTTTCTGAAGGTGGGCTCATCGTAGCCTAAGACGCGCTTACAGAGCTCCATTGTCGGCTCAATGTTATTATGGATACAGATTTCGTGGAAGATTACGGACTTTGCCTTGTTGTCCGCCACAAACTTGTTGATATAGTCTTGGGATATTGGGGTATACGAAAGCTTAAGCTTTTCCGAATTTTAGCGGAACATGGCGGTGGCGCGGTCGAAGATGCCGTTGCACCAGGCGAGGGTCATGCCGTAGTTGCTTACCGGTATGTTGTTCTTCACCAAGGCCTTGATGCGGTTNTCGAGCTGGCGGGCGCTGACCATGCAGCCACCGCACTGCACGGCCATGGCNAAGTCGGAAAGATNGTCGGGCAGNGGGTCGAGCCCCGAAACATAGACAAATTCAAGTTTCTTTCCCGTCTTGGCCTGCAGGAGCGCGGGAAGCTTCACCCTTCCGATGTCGTGGCAATTGATTTGGTGCGTGCACGATTCGAGCATCAGCACCTTATTGTGGTTCTTGAGTTTAGACAACTGCGAAGTGCCGGCTATGTAGTGCTCGAAATTGCCCTTCTGCTTGGCCAGACAGATGCTGAAACTCGTGAGCGGGCAGGTGGCGGGAATTCTTTGGGCGACAGAGCCGAACACCTGACTGTCGGTGATGACCAAGGCCGGTTCCTTGCGGAGTTTCTTGAAAACGGTCTCCAACTCTTCCAACTGACACAACACGGGCAGTGCATGAAGGTCGAGGCATTGACGGGCAAAAAGCACCTGCGGCAGAATGAGCCGCTCGGTGGGAGCCTCCCCGTCGATAGGACAGACCATCACCACACAGTCGCCCGCCTTTATCAAGCCTTCCAAGGCAGGACGCGGGGGAAGGGCGGCCGCCCCGTGCTTTTCGTATAAAGCCCGCAGAGCCTTTAGGATGGGTTCGCAGGGATTTTTTTCGGCCTTTTGCAAGGGGGCGGCCGCCTCAGCCTCCCTCACGCTGAAATCCACCAACGGATTCTGCGGATAAAGCCGCGCGAGCATGGAGGCGAAACCCGGCGAGAGCGCCGACACATCGGCTTTGTTGTGCACGATGATGAAAGGAACGCTGTTTTCGGAAAGCAGACGGGCAAAATCTTTCTCGGCCTGGGCGAGACTGTTCTCGGAAATAAGCAGAATGGCCATATCCAACCGCTGCACATAGTCGAAAGTCTTTTCCACACGCATCTTTCCCAAATCGTCGGCCTGCACCTGCTCGTCGAAACCCGCTGTATCCACAAACACGCACTTCCCTATCCCGAAAATCTCGCACGATTTCTTGACGGGGTCGGTGGTGGTGCCGGGCGTGTCCGAGACAATGGAAATATTCTGACCTGCAAGCAAATTCATCAAGCTGCTCTTACCTTGATTGCGCTTGCCGAAAATGCCGATATACACTTCCTCTTTTTTCATATCGCGGGCTTTTTTAAGGGATTCCAAAACCCGAATTTACGAAAATTGCCAATGCGTGGCGGAATCGTTATTTTTGCCGTATGATGAGGATTCCTCCTTTTTTGGAAAAAGGCCAGACAGTGGCGGTGATTTCGCCCGCCGGCCGCATCCGCACCGACTGTCTCGAAAGGGCCGTTGAGACGATGCGCCGCTGGGGATTGGACTGCCGTATCGGCAAACATGTGATGGAACAGCACGGGCCCTGCGCCGGCAACGACGAAGCCCGTCTGCAAGACCTGCAGGAAGCCTTGGACAACCCCGAGGTGAAGGCCATTATCGGCACNCGCGGCGGCTANGGCTCGGCCCGCATCATAGACCGCGCCGACTTCTCCCGATTTCTGCAAAACCCCAAGTGGCTTGTGGGATTCAGCGACATCACGGTGTTTCACTCCCACCTGCAGAACCTCGGTGTGGCAAGCCTNCACGCCTGCATGCCGCAGACCTATCCCTGCGTGGGTTCGCCTCACTACGAAGCCTCGGTGGAAAGCCTGCGCAANGCNCTGTTCGGCGAACCCCTATCCTACCGCTTCGCAAGCCGCCCGATAAACCGCGCGGGCGAGGCAACGGCTCCCATTGCCGGAGGCAACCTCTCTATTTTATATAGTCTGCGGGGCTCGGCCTCCGACCTGCAACCCGATGGGAAAATCCTCTTTCTCGAAGACCTCGATGAGTTTGATTATCATATAGACNGCATGNTGCTGAACCTGAAACGGAGCGGGTGGTTCGAACGGATTTCGGGCTTGATGGTGGGAGCGTTCACCACGGTGCGCAAAGGTGCCAATCCGTGGCAGGGCGATGTGTGGGATATGATAAGGGAGTATACCGAACCCTACGCCTACCCCGTATGCTACGGCTTTCCCGCCGGTCACGTTCCCTANAACCACGCGCTCTATATGGGAGTGAACGCCTGCCTCAAGGTGAGCGACACGCCCGGCGTGGATTCGTCCCTCCGCTTCCTAATCTAACGTGCTATGGAAATGAAACCTCAAGATGCCCGCCAAATGGAATTGTTCTCGAGTGCGGTGAGCCTCTCGGACATGGAAATCTTCATCTTTCCCGAACTGATGTATGCGCTTGTGCTGGCCAACATCATGTCTCCGGAAATCTGGAAATGGCGGGAAGACGCATGGTTTCGCGACATCGAGAAAAAATCGCTCTCCTACCGCACCAACCGCGTCAAGCAATATATCATGGATCATTATGTGTTCAACCTCGACTTGGAAACGTGGGGGTTGACCACGAAAGAACGTGAAATGGCGCGTTTTAGGGACTTCATCGACCCTGCGGCGCTGGCACAGTCGAACGCCCTGTTTGGATATGAGGGCGATAAGTATTATTATGACGTAGACATCCGCCGTCATTTCGGCTTGGACAAATACACCACCGATGTGATTCCCTATTGGAAAACCGAGACGGTGGAGGCGATGAACGCCTTTAAATTCAAGGAGGGCTACCACGGAGGCGCGGGCGAATGCGTGTCGCTCTCGGCCCTGTATGTGGCGGCGCTGTTTATCGTGGGACGTATGCCCTTAGACAATATGTTCATGATAGGCACCCCCTTGCATTCGCAGAACTTCTTGGCCGAGAAAGACGGGTTGCTGACCAACAACCGCCGCCTGGTAACCAAGAAGATGTGGTATAACGGCACCGAGCTGTCGGCCAAGGCGCGGCGTTCCATCGAGAACGAACGCATCACAATTGTGTCGCATCTGAGCGGGGTGATGCATACCTTTTATAAGGAAGCGAGCATAGACCCCGAACGCTATGCGTTCTTTGAAGAAAAATTCAGGGAATTCCTGCACGCCGACCTTTCGTTTGAATATTTCGTGAACTTCCTCTACAGCCGCGAAAAATATTGGGAGAAATTTCAATACCGCCATGTACGCAACGGCAAGGAATGCTATATTTCAATGCCCTGCATCTTCAACACGCAACGCAACAGCAAGAACCGTTTTGACAACGAGAGCCGCCAGGCATTGATAGAGGAAATGGACAGTCAATGTTTCGCTCTTTCCCCCTACCCCGATAAAATCCTCATCAACACCCTTGAGGAAGATTTGGCCGAGGGAAAGACCGAGCGTGTGTTTGCCTGCGGTTTCGCCGACGAACTGCGGGCGTTTCTGCATATCGAGCCGCGTTTGCCGAAAGTGGAGGAAAAGACGTTTACGAAAGGAACGGACTTGCAGATTTCGCCCCAACAGAGCCGCGAGGAAATCATCGCCTATCTGCAAGACAAAGCCAATGAAGGCAATTCTTTGGCCATATTGAGTTTCTATGCGCGCCGCGACATGAAACATACCGACTGGATGCCTTTCATCAAGGCGGCCGTGGAACGCAATCCCGTCTGCCGTCTCGCTTGCCAGGACCGGTCCCTGCAACAAATCGAGGCCGTTTTGAAGGCAATGCCCGCCGAATCCATCTACNCGGAGCCGGACCGTCTTGCCCAACCCGACGAAGTATGGAATTTCCAACGCGGCGACGGCTTGGAGAAGACGCTTTTATTCTGGAATTTAGTGAAGGAACGCTTTGCCGACGCACAAGGAGACCTGTGCGTGGAAGAAGGAAAAGTGAAGTTGGTATGCCGCACTCCCGACGCACAGGAACTGTATTGTTTTGAGGACCGGAGCGCGAAAAATCTCAAGACGCGGATTTCTCTCTGATTTTTTATAACTTCGCAGGTTTGCAAATATTAAAACATAATACGCTATTATGAAACGAATATTTATTCTTCCCTTGGCGGCCTTGGCCGTTCTGGGGGTATCATGCAAAAGCAACGGAACAGTGGAAAACGCAACACAAACCTTGGATTTGGCCAATATGGACACCACGGTCAATCCCAAAGAGAACTTCTATCAGTATGCCTGCGGAGGCTGGATGGAAGCGCACCCGCTTACGGGCGAATATTCGCGCTACGGTTCTTTCGACAAACTGGGCGAGGACAATCAGAAACAAATCAAGGATCTGGTGGAGGAACTGGCCGCCAATGCGGGAAGCCGCAAAGGAGATGCCAAGAAAATCGGCACCTTGTTCAATCTGGCCATGGACTCGGCCACGCTGAACGCGCAGGGCTACGAACCCATCAAGGAGGATCTGGCGGAAATCGAAGCGATTTCTTCGCATGCCGAAGCACTCGACATGCTTGTGAAAATGCACAAGGAATCGGCCAATCCGTTCTTTGTCGCCTATGTATCGGGCGACGCGGGCGACAGCAAGAACAATCTCTTCCAACTCTATCAGGCCGGCACCACGCTGCCCGACCGCGACTACTACATCAAGCCCGAAAACAAGGCTATCTACGAGGCCTACGGCAAACATATGCGGAATATGTTTGAACTCTGCGGCTTCGATGCCGAAACGGCGGCTGCCAAATGCGAAAAAGTGCTGAAAATCGAAAACGCTTTGGCCGAAGCGCAATACGACAAGGTTCTGTTGCGCGACCCGAGCGCCAACTACAATAAGATGACCTTGGACGAATTGGTGGAAACCGCGCCGCAATTCCCGTGGAAAGACTATGTGAACGCGCTTTCGCCCAACTACGAAATCAAGGTACTTTCGGCCGGTCAGACCAACTTCATGAAGGCTATGGCCAAGATTTTCGCCGAAAGCGATATGGAAAGCCTCAAGGCTTATTTCGAATGGAACTTGATTCACAGCGCCGCCGGTTATCTTAGCGACAATCTCATTGCCGAAAACTTCGATTTCTGGGGCAAGACCATGTCGGGACAGACCGAACAACGTCCGCGTTGGAAACGTGCCGTGAATTCGGTGAACGGTGTGCTGGGCGAGGCCGTGGGTAAGATGTATGTGGAAAAATACTTCCCCGCTTCGGCCAAGAAACGTATCCGCGAATTGGTGGAGAATGTACGCCTGGCTTTGGGTGAACGCATGGCCGAAAACACGTGGATGACCGACTCCACCAAACAGAAGGGCAAAGAGAAATTAGACGCCATTTTGGTGAAGGTGGGCTATCCCGACCAATGGCGCGACTACGGCAAGTTGAAAATCGACGGTANCGAAAGCTANTGGGCGAATATCAAACGGGCTTCGCGTTTTGAGATGGATTACATGATGGGCAAGTTGGGCAAACCCGTAGACCGCAACGAATGGNTGATGAACCCGCAGACGGTGAACGCCTACTACAATCCCACCACCAACGAAATCTGCTTCCCCGCCGCCATTCTGCAACCNCCNTTCTTCTATGCCTACGGCGACGATGCCATCAACTACGGCGGNATCGGTGTGGTGATTGCCCACGAATTGAGCCACGGCTTCGACGACAAGGGCCGTTTGTATGACAAGGACGGCAACATCAACGACTGGTGGGGCGAAGAAGATGCCAAGAACTTCGAGGCGCGCGCCCAACTTATCGTAGACCACTTCAACGGCATTGAGGTTTATCCCGGTCTGTTCGCCAACGGTCCTTTGACCTTGGGAGAGAATATCGCCGACAACGGTGGCGTGAACGTAGCGTTCGCCGCCTTGCAGAAGGCTTTGAAAAAGCATCCTGTGGGCGACATCGACGGCTTTACGCCCGCAGAGCGTTTCTTCCTTTCGTATGCCACCCTTTGGGCCTCCAACATCCGCGACGAGGAAATCCAACGCCTTACGATGCTCGACGTTCACTCGCTCGGCAAATGGCGTGTAAACGGCACCCTGCCGCACGTAGACGCTTTCTTGGAAACCTTCGACATTCACGAAGGCGATGCCATGTGGCTCGCTCCCGANAAACGCGCTCATATCTGGTAAGATATTTGTATTCTTCTAGAAAAGAAACGGAGGTTGGTGTATCAGCCTCCGTTTTTTTTTGTAGTTTCGGTTTTTATTGCGAACTTTGCGTTACGTAAATCGCGTAACGGGATTTACGCAACGTAATTTACGCAATGAAAAATATAGGTGCTATGGATACCTTCAATCCTTTTCTGATTTCGGGCTATTTCGGCCCCGAATATTTCTGCGACCGCAAGCAGGAAACCAAAAACCTGCTCAAGGCTCTCGAAAACGGAAGAAACGTTACCTTACTGGCTCCCCGTAGGATGGGCAAGACAGGGCTTATCAAACACGTGCTGCACCAAGCCAAAATACAAAACAAAGACCTTCAGGTGTTCTACATTGATATTTATTCGACCCGGAACCTCAACGACTTTGTAAAACTTTTTGCCACCACCGTATTGGGAGAATTGGATTCGGCTTCCAAGAAAATATGGAAGAAAGTGGGCGATTTCATCAAAAGTTTCCGCCCCACCTTAAGCTTCAACGAATTGACGGGGTTGCCGCAAGTTTCGGTGGAAATGGCACCCGGAATGGAAGAAAACAGCCTCAAGGAAATCTTTGAATACCTGACATCTTCCGGAAAAACCTGCTATATCGCTTTTGACGAGTTCCAACAAATTGCCGAATATCCCGAAAAAAACGTGGAAGCCTTGCTACGTTCCTATATCCAATTTATCCCCAACGTACATTTTATATTTTCGGGTAGCAAACAGCACGTGATGCAGGAAATGTTCCTGTCGGCCAAGAAACCCTTTTATCAGAGCACACAGTCTATGGTTATAGACCGCATAGAGCAAGACACCTATTACAAATTCTCGGCAGGGTTCTTTCCCGCCAAAAGGCCGCTTTCAAAAGAAGTCTTCAACTTCTTTTACACCCGTTTCAATGGACACACATGGTATATGCAATGTATCTTGAACCGACTGTTCAGCTACACGGAAACCATTGACGAAAAAACCGTTCGCCGTGCCTTGTCCGAAATCGTAGAGGAATCTTCCTACTTTTACGAAAGCCTGCTCACCGCCTATGGCTCCGGAATAAGCAACCTGCTTAAAGCCATTGCCAAAGAAGGCTGTGTAAAGGAAATACTTGCAGGAGAGTTTATAGCCAACCATAACCTCAAAGCCGCCAGCAGCGTAAGGGGATTGTTGAAAAAGGCGATAGACAACGAGTTGGTGTATAAAACGCCTGAAGGCTATATCGTTTACGACCGTTTCATGGCCGAATGGCTCAGAAACAGAATATTCTAAATGCTTCTTTATTGCACCAAAAGTTTNCCCGTGGCTATCCATTTGCCCTTGCCGTCGTGCACGCGCACCACGTAACTNCCCGGCTGCCAGTTNGCACGCAGCGTGTGGCTCNTGNGGAACGCCCTCTGATACACCGGCTTGCCCAGTACCGTCGAACACCTCGATGGTNCCCTCCGCCTCCGGCTTGCCGTTCACGCTCACCNGCACTTCCCCGCCCGCCGACGTNGGGTTGGGAAGCAACTCCAGCGAAAAGGCCTTCGGNTAGCCCTTGCGCTTCACCCCGCAGCTCTGCAGTTTCANNCCGTCCGAGGCNCGNTCCANCAGCGCCGCNTAGGTGTCCGTGGACCGCANNTAGGGCTTGACGTAGAGATACGGCCTCGTCTCCCCCTCCATCGGTTCCCCGTTCTTATACCACTGGTAGCCCGAAAATTCATAACCCCCGTTNTANTCCGCCGACANCACCGCCAGCACGTCGCTCCACTTCTGCACGATGATGTCCGAAGGATACGGTATCTCGAAGGTTAGCGCTTCTTCCTCCGCATAGCAGCCCGTGCCGTCCNNCTGCCNNAGNNGCANGCCGTAGCGGTCGGGANNCNCNGNGGGCNGCAANGNNANNCGCACCGTCTGCAAGCCCGTGGAACCCACCGCCAACACCGTGTCGCGGAAGCCCGCCGANNNNGCCGCAGGGTCGAATGCCAGCCGCAGGTGTTTGGGAGCGCCCGTTTCGGTGCGGTATGAAAAGGCGATTTCCGACGCACCGCAGGGCGGCGCTATCGTGTCCACCACCGCAATCCGCGCCGTATTTTCCTTGCCCTGCACCTGAAGCCTCACCACGCTGTCGCAGCCCTGTGCGCTCCGCAGCACTATGGTATGTTCTCCCGCTCCGTAGGCCTCTCCGTTGTAGATTAGCGGCAGGGAATCGCCGCACACCTCGTAGCGCAAAACACTCTCCGTAGACACGGTTGAGCCGAACACCGCCTCCACCTCGCAGTCGCCGTGCAGGTCCTTCAACTCGTAGCGGTTCTGCGGCGGCACGTTCCGTCCGTCTATCTTGAGGCTATCCAACTTGTTGCACGCCGAGGCCGTGAAATCAAGCCACAGAGAGCCGTCCTCGCGCAATGTGGTGTCCGTCACGTTCACAAAGCCTTCGCCTTTCACCTCCACATGCACCCGGTATTGCCGCCACCGCCGCGAGAGGCCGTATTCCCGCACGCTGTCGCAGCCCGCCGTGGTAACGAGAATCTCG
>JAAVBQ010000017.1 GCA_014803485.1 bacterium
CGCCCGATGAAACTCACCGTGGATATGCTGGTGCTTATGGTGGGCATGCAGGCCTGTGCCCAAACGGAAGAACTGGCGGAAAAACTCGACCTCAAGGTGTCTTCTTCCGACCACTTTCTGGAAACGAAAGACCTTTTCCTCAAAGGCAATTATACCCATACCAAGGGAATTTTCCTGGCCGGTGCGTGCACGGGTCCCAAGTCCTTGCCCGATACGCTGCAGGATGCCCGCTCGGCCGCCGAAAGCATTCACCGCTATCTGACCGATTAAAGAGACAAGGCTATGAAAGACTTTGGTTTCGGAATCAAGAAGAGCGGTGTTATCGATTTGGACAAGGCCGATATGTCGCTCTTGCGGGAAATTGCGGCGGAGGAACCGAGTTTCCTCAATTGCTTTTATTGCGGCACCTGCACCGCCACTTGCAGCGCCGGAAAATATACGGGTTTTAACCTGCGGCGGTTGCAACTGCTTATCAAGCGCGGACAGTTGGACGAAGTATCCGAACGCATATCGGAATGTATGCTTTGCGGCAAATGCCAGTGGGTATGTCCCAAGGGAGTCAACACGCGCCATGTCGTTATGCTTGTAAACAAGAAGCTCCATGCACGAAAGATTCGCTAATGCCTACGATCCGTTTGTGATCCCCTACATGATAGGCTACGTCTTCGTTTTGGCCTATCTGGTGATTGCTTTGGTTACGGTGGTGAAGAACCTGCCGATGAGCGACCGCAAGAAGATGCTCAGGCACTTGTTCAGTTTCAAGTTGTTCATCACCATCAAGGATATATTCGCCGACTGCCTGCTGCACGTAAAGATTTGGAAGAAGAACAGGATGCTGGGCTATATGCACTCGAGCATCGCCTTCGGTTGGTTCATGCTGATATTGGTGGGGCATATCGAGATTTTCTTCTTTGCCCCGCACCGGGTCAACCTGCCGTGGTACCCGATTTTCTTCCGCTATTTTGTGATGGAGACCGAAAGTACCGTGGGCGGCAGCGTGTTCTTTTTCCTGATGGACTTTTTCCTGCTCATGGTGCTTTCGGGTATCGCCTTGGCTATGATCAAGCGTATCCGGCGGCGGCTTTTCGGCATGAAACGCACCACGCGTCTCAAATGGAACGACCAATTGGCGATGTATTCGCTTTGGTGCATCTTCCCCTTGCGTTTCCTGGCAGAAAGTTTTACTTCGCATATCAGCGGGGGCGGGTTCCTGACACGCGGTTTCGGCATGGTGTTCGACTGGTTCAACCAGTTCATCAACAACGATGCCTTGATACGCCCCATGTGGTGGGCCTATTCGATTGCCCTCATGGTGTTTTTCCTGACCTTGCCGTGGAGCCGTTTCACGCATATCCTTTCGGAAGTCCTTTTGATTTATATGCGCAATGCGGGTATCCGCGAGAGCTCCAAGAATAACGGTTATGCGGGTGTGGAGATTTTTTCCTGCTCCCGTTGCGGCATCTGTCTCGACCCCTGTCAGATGGTGTCGTCCGCTTCTTTGCGGCAGATGGCGTCGGTGGAATTTACGCGCAACGTGCGTCTGCGCCAGAACAAACAGGCCATGGAAGCGGCGTCCTACTGCCTTATGTGCGACCGTTGCGTGCAGGCTTGCCCGGTGGGTGTCAATTCGGTGCAACTTAAATTGAACCTCAAGGCGGCGGATATCCGATACCTCTATCCGAACCGTTACGATTATGTGGAGGCGGAAGCCCGGCCGATTCCCGCCGCTTCGGCTTGGAGCGACATTCTGCACCATACGCCCGAGAAGACGGCAGTTTCGGCCCCCAAGGCTGACCGCAAGCCCGAAGTGGTTTATTTTGCCGGTTGCATGAGCCATCTCACGCCTAAGATCGAGCAGTCGATGGTGCGGATTTTCGAGACCGCCGGTGTGGATTATACTTTCTTGGACAAGGAGGGCGGCATTTGCTGCGGACGTCCGTTGATGCTGGCCGGCGACAGAACGGGAAGCGAGCAGTTGGTGGCCAAGAACACCGAGGCCATTTTGGCTACGGGTGCCAAGGTGCTGGTCTGCTCCTGTCCCATTTGCTACAAGATTTTCAAAGACACCTATAAATTGGAGGGTGTGCAGGTGCTGCACCATACCGAATATATCCTGCAACTTATGGAGGCGGGAAAGATTACGGTGCGCAAGAGTTCCCAAAAAGGGGTGTATCACGACCCCTGCGAATTGGGGCGGCATTCGGGCATCTATCGTCAGCCTCGCGATATTCTGTACCGAGTGTTGAACCTGCAACAGACNCCCTACGANGGCAAGGACGCNCTTTGTTGCGGACACAGCATGGCGGCNGAGGGAATGCCCTACAAGAAACGCCGNATGATTGCCAAGGATGCCTTGCGTAAGATGACNGAACAGCCCGTGGATGTGCTNGTTACGGCCTGTCCTTCCTGCAAGCGTTCGTTTGCCGAAATCGGTTCGGCCGACATCAGGGATATTGCGGAAATTGTTTGCGAACANCTAGTGACGCGATAGNCTGCCTTGATAGGTGTTGCGTTCCTCAAGGCGTTTTTCGATGAGGCGCAGGATGGCGTCCGTGCGGATNTTNCCNCCGAAGACAGGCCCGGCCTGAAAGCGGGGAGGGGCTTCGGANGCCAGNCGTTCGATGAGGATGTTCGGNGAAAGTCTTTCGAGGAAATCTATCACGAAATCCACATACTCGTCTAATTCAAAGAAGCGGAACGAGGCGGGATTGTCGAGATATATCTTTTCNANAGCNGTNTTCCNGATNATTTGCAGTTGGTGCAGTTTGAGCGAACCGATGGGCATTTCCGAGAGGATTTCCGCTTCGGCCAGTTCCTCTTCGCGGCTNTCGCAGGGAAGNCCGAGAATAAGATGCGTGCCCGTGNTCAGACCTCTTTCGGCCGCNNTTTCGAAGGCCTTTCGCGCACAGGCGAAATCATGCCCCCGGTTCATCCATTTCAAACTTTTGTCGTAGCANCTTTCGATGCCCATTTCCAAGTGTACCCTATGCGTTTCGGAAAGCCGCGCAAGATAGTCTAAAATCTCTTCGTCGACGCAGTCGGGGCGTGTGCCTATGGCCAGCCCCACCACACCGGGCACGGCGAGGGCCTCCTCATAACGGCGCTTGAGTACCGACAGCGGCGCGTAGGTGTTGGAGTAGGCCTGAAAATAGGCCANGTATCGAGGTGCGTGCCGATAGCGCCACGCATGGAATTCCTTTCCTTCTTCCAGTTGTTGCGTGATGGATTTCTCCGCTTGGCAATACGAGGGATTGAAGGCTTCGTTGTTGCAGAAGACGCAGCCGCCNGTGCTCTTGGTTCCGTCGCGGTTGGGGCAGGAGAAACCTGCATGGACCGACAGTTTCTGAATGCGGAAACCGTATGTCCGCTTCAGATAGTCGCTGTAGGCGTTGAAACGGCGGCTGTTGCCCATAAGACTTATTTTTCTTTTTTCGGGTGGTTGGCCGAATTGTAAATCACGGGTGTATAGGAAATCATCACGTAACCGTAGTGGGGNAGTNTCGACTTGCCGCTTTCGATGCCGCTGAGGGTTTCCAAGGCTTGGGAGCGCGAATGGATGGCATACCCGCAATGCAGAAACACATCGGGGCGGATATGATATTTGTAGACCAACGCCATTTCCAGNCCCAAGTCTTTGCTCTGCACCTCTTTTATTGTATTGGCGGCCCAGAAGTAACGGGCGTTGAGCGAGATGGAATGTTCTTGGGTCGGGTGGCAGTCGAGCGTGAGGTAGGGTTGATGATAACCCGAACCTAAGGTGATATCGTGCCGGCCCGAACCGCTGAAAAGGTCCATGATACCCAGGAAAGAATGACTGCTTCCCATAAAGCGGCTGAAGGAATGGTCGGTGGCGTGGAGGGGAAAATCGGGNCCGGCGTCTTTGTTGCCCGAAATGTAGTCGTAGGCCGCCTTGAGTTCCANTATGGGATGGGGTTTNTAGGNAAGNANNACCGAGGCCANNCCCGCNANGATTTTNCGNCCGTANTTGTCTTTGCCGAANTGTCCGTAGGCNNAGATNNNGGCNGAGAACTTGCGCTGGTGGCAGATATCCAGATAGGTGCCNANGGCCGNNCGCGCNTAGATTTTGGTGGGGTCNACCTNNGTGACGGTTNCGTTTTGCGTGCTGTCGGAATACCNGATAGNGCTTTTCGCGGAAATCCGTCACCGACAAGACGCTCCANCGGAANTCGGGNGTGAANGTATGCGANACATANGCCACCAAAAGGTATTTGTAGAAAAACTCCAGATGGTAGGGGTTCAGGATGCGGCTGTCGCTGTTGTTGGAAACGGAACCGACCAGTTCCACGCGCGTGCGTTCGTCGAGCGAACGGTATCGCAGCTTCAGGGCGTCGTTGGAGTTTCCGCATTCATCCCACAACGAATAGGCCATATAACGTCCGTCTTCGTAGACCAGCGGCATCCTGCCCACCTTTACTTGGAAACGTTGGGCGAATTCGGCGAAGAACCAAGCCTGACCGACCCCGAAACCGGGATTGTGGGCGCTGCCGGAAGAACCCCAGATTCGGCCGTCTTCCAACTGCACGAAGAATCCCATGTTCTTGTGGGTGTAATCNAGAATGAGGCGTGTGCGTTGCCCCACCCAGAACACACCATGGTCGTCGGGTCGCAGAATCCCATTGTAACCATGCGAATACAGGCCACGTTCGCGGATTTCGCCACGGAGAATAAAATGACTGCCCTCGGCTTGGGACCGGGGGCAGGCAANGGCAAGGAGGGCCAGCAGACCCATCCCCGCAAAGATTTTTTTTGTCAAGAAATCCAAAGTCTATCGGATGTCAACCAATTCGATTTCAAATACAAGCGTGGTGAAAGCGGGCAGATCTTCGCTTACCGGACGCGGGCCATAGGCCAAATCAAAAGGAATGATCACCGTGGCTTTGCTGCCCTTGTTCATCTTGAGCACCGCCATGTCGAAACCGGGAATCATCTGACCCACACCGGCACGGAAAGTCATGGGCTCGTAGGTGCGGCCGGGCATGAACATATCGTTGGCCATCGCCACATCTTCGAGGTTGGTGTCGAAAATCTTACCGTCCAGACGTTTGCCTACATAATTTACCGATACTTCCTGNCCNTGTTCCACCACTTTGCCCGTACCTTTCTTGGATTGGATGAAATACAGGCCGTTTTCATCGGGCTGCGCCTTGAGGTTGTGGTCGGCGAGATATTTCTCGATGGCGGGCGTTTCGTTCTGACGGGCCTCGGCCATGGCGAGCATCTCTTCCTGCTGCAGCTCTTCTTCGGTATAGAGTTTGTTTACCTTGATCGCATAGACCATATAGTCCGTTACGAAATCGGGCATACCGCCGCCCATATATTTGACGAGCGAATCCACGGGCACATAGAATACCGCGCTGTCGCCTTCGTGCAGTTTGAGGAAACCTTCGTTGAGGTCGCCGGGATAAATCGATTCGGAAATCTGGAAGATTTTTTCGGATTTGTCCAGGGCAAAGAGCACCGAGTCTCCGCTGGAAAGCGTGAGCGTGCCTTCGATGATGTCGCTCATCTGAGCGGCGCGGCCCTTGCCTTTTTCCAAAANCTTATACTTCAATCCGTTTTCGGTTTTTGTTCCNCAAGCGCTGCATACGAGCAACGTTGCGGCGAACATCATTCCTAACCAAAGAGTCTTTTTCATTGTTTTATGCTTTTTTAATTTTAATCGTTTCCGACTGCGTGCAAATTTCGTTAAATTTTGGGTTCCACCAAAACCTCCAATACCTCGAGGTCGTAGAGCAGGGTGGCGCGGGGCGGTATGTCGTTGCCGTTGCCCGAGAAGCCGTAGGCAAGATGCGAGGGCAGGATGAAGCGGGCCTTGTTGCCTTTCCTGAGCATACTCAACGCCTCGGGAAGGCCCGCCGTCATTTCGCTCTTCCCCAGAATCCATGTACGCGGCCTTTCTTCCGTATATTCCTCTACAACGGCACCGTTCAAAAGCCGTAGCGTATAGGCGACCTTTACGGCATCGCCGTATTCCACTTTCGGNGCGTCTGCGGCGGCTTTCCCGTAGATTTCGTACCANAGGCCCGTGCCGCTCTGCTGCATATCCCAACCGCTCCGCGCCACAAAGGCTTCGATACTTTCCATTTCCTGCCGCACCGAAATGGCCTGTGCGGCGGTGAGGTCTACCTGCGGGTGGCTTTCCCCGCCTCTCGGCTCCACGCGGTACACCTTACGGCACCCCGTTGAGGTCAATATCAAAAAANAGACCGTCAGGAGAACCGCAACGGCCCGTCCGGCCCGCGTCACAAAAAATAATCTATGCTTATTCAAAATCTTCGGGGAGTAGATGAGGTTCGATATGCTCTTTATAATATTGTGGCAACACGGCTTCGAACTTAGCCAGCACAGCTTCGAGGGAATCGGTCGACATGGCNCCCGCCGCATTCTTGTGCCCCCCTCCGCTGAAAAACTCTTTCGCAAAGATATTCACGTCGATGCCTCCCTGCGAGCGGAACGACATACGCACGCGCGAATCCCGTTGCGTGAAAAAGGCCGCGAACCGTATGCCCGCGATACTCAGGCCGTAGTTCACGATGCCTTCGGTATCGCCCGATTGATAGTTGTATTTCCGCAGTTCGGCATCGCTCAGATACATATAGGCGGTGTGATATTCGGGCTTCACTATCAAACGTTCGCCCAAACAGCAGCCCAACAGACGGGTGCGGCTTTCCGAGAAATTGTCGAAGATGCGCTGATGCACNTTCACCGTGTCGAGACCTTTGGAAATGAGGTCGGCGATGGCCGAAAACAACTCCTTGTGNGCGCAGGAATAGCTGAACGAGCCCGTGTCGGTGCTGATGCCCGCATAAAGACATTCGGCCGTGTGCACATCGATGCACGTGNGGTCGAGTTCGGCCTGAAACACATGATAGAGCAATTCGCAGGTGGAGCTGACCGTGGTGTCGGAGAAAGCCAAATCGAAAGTAATCCANGACGGTTCCAGATGGTGGTCTATCATGATGCGCCGCACATTTTTGGCACGCAATACGGGTGCAAGCGCTTCGGTCCGGCCCAGACGNTTGAAATCGAGCACGCAGAGCAAGTCGCATTCCTCCACCAGACGCTTCACCTCTTCGGGATGGTTGGCGAAGTTGCGTACCTTCCGGTCNGGATCCATCCACAGGAGGTTGCGGGCGCAAACGTTGGGGTAGATTACCGTGGCGTTCTTTCCCAACATTTTCAGGTAGCGGTATAAAGCCTGGGTGGAACCCACCGCATCGCCGTCGGGGTTCTGATGGCCCACAATCAGGATGTTCTGCGCCTCGTCAAAAGCCTTTTTCAAGGTCAATTTCTCTTGACCGGGTTTGTGATATACCTTGCATGAAGGCCGGCCGGGTAGGGAAGTGAAAGGAATTTTGTTCATAACTTGCAGATTAAGACCAGTCGCCTTCGCCGAGATTGTCTCCGGGCTGGGGCGAAAAAGCCGCACTCAAAGGGGAGGACCCCAGACAGAGGTGCAGTCTGCGGGCGGTTTCTTTTTTAAACGGTTCCTTCTCGTTGAGGTTTACTATCAGAAAAAGAAGTTTGACGTAGTCCTGCATCGCCTGAAGGGTGTTGCAGAGTTGGATCTGCGTTTTCTGCGAGAAAATCGGTTCCAGGTCCATGCGGTGTACCATAGCGCCGCGTTGGGTGATGTCGATGCAGAAACGCACATCGTCTTTGTTGGGCAGGGTAATATCGGTGGTGCAGGCTAACAGGTTCACAATGGGGAGGTTGAACATGAATACGGGAATCCGGTTGCGTTGCGCCAAGTAGTGGTAGACCAACGCCAATGCCCTTTCGTTGCCTTGCCTTTTGTGCAGGATATTGGGTAGGAAAAAGTCGGCGAAATTGTAGGCTTCGGAGAGCTTTGGACCCAACGAAAACCCGCAGATATTGAAAAAAAAGTTGTTGTAGCGGGCAATGGTATTGCGCAGGTAGGTGGAAGAATCGAGCATCTGCCATCCGTCTCCGAAAAGGCTGTTGAAGGCATCGCGTACTTCCTCCCAATCCAAAGAGGGATAAAAGGCTTTGGAAACCCAATAGAAGCCCCGTAGCAAATCGGGCTCGTCTTCGGCTTTCCATGCCGTGAGTTCGCGGCAGACTCCTTCCACCCGCAAGGTGTTGAGCAAATCCTGCAGGCGTTGGCGTTCCTCCTCTTTCGCGGCATTCCGCAACGCTTCGTCCACGAAAGGAATGGCCTCGTCACCCACATCCAGCAAGGCTTTACGGAAATTTTCGTAAAACTCCGGGTCGGGTTCGTTCATCATCCCCACCAAGGCGCGGATATTTGTCTCTCTGCTGCTATCGCTCATAACGGCCCGGCGCGGAATTATTTGGTGAGACGTTCGGTCACCACTTCAATCAACGCATCCACATGGGGGTGGTAGTCTTTGCTGAAAGTCATGGTGCGGCGGTTGGCAATCAACACGCACACAGTGAGGCAGCGGTGTCCCATGGCACGCCCCAGTCCGTAGAGGGCCGAGGTTTCCATTTCCATATTGCTGATACGGTTTCCTTTATAGTCGAAGGTCTCCAAGCGTTCGTTCTGTTCGGGGAAGCGCAGGGGCAGGTTCACCACACGGCCCTGCGGAGCAAAGAAGCCGGGAGCGGTGGCGGTGATTCCCTTGTGCATGTCGAAGCCTACCTTATCCATTAAATCCTGCGAGCATGCCACGATATAGGGGTGCGCGAAGTCGGAGGGAAGTTTCATATGTGCGTCGAAAGCCTGCATCATATCTTTCTCGTAGAGGTTTTCGGGCACCACATAGTAGTTGAGCAGGCCGTCGAACCCCAAACCGTATTGCGAGGCGCAGAAAGTGTCTACCTCGTATTCGGCCTGAAAACTGCCGCTGGTTCCCAAACGCACCAGATTCAAGGAGGTGTGGGTGTCCTTGCGTACACGGTTCTTGAGATCTACGTTTACAAGTGCATCCAATTCGTTGAGTACGATGTCGATATTGTCCGTTCCCATGCCGGTGGAGAGGACGGTGATAGGGGTGCCGTTGAGCACGCCCGTATGCGTAACCAATTCTCGGTTCTGCACTTTCACATCTACGCGGTCGAAGTGGCGCGAAACCACGGGAACACGTCCGGGGTCGCCCACCAGAATTACGTTGGGGGCGAGCTGGTCGGGCTGCAGGCGGAGGTGATAGATGCTGCCGTCGGCGTTGAGGGGCATTTCCGATGCCTCGATAATCTGTTTCATGTCTTCTCCTTTTTCAAAAAACATAAACTGCGAATATACGAATATTTATTTTTCAAATTTTTTTTCACGAAAGTTTGCATTTTAAAAAAATCGACGTATCTTTGCACCCTCTTTCGACGGGAGCTTAGCTCAGTTGGTTCAGAGCGTCTGCCTTACAAGCAGAGGGTCGGGGGTTCGAATCCCTCAGCTCCCACAAGAAATCCAAGCCACTTTCGAGTGGCTTTTTTGTTTTTAGGCCTTTTCGGTCTAATTGCCGGCTTATTAGTAGATATAGGCCTAATGGACATTTCGGGTTCTTTCGGCAACATTTCACATGTATGTTTCCTATATATCGCAGAAAACGGAATTTATCGAAAGACGGAAATGTTAAAAAACGACTAAATATTCTAATATTCTGAAAATTCTGTATATTTGTTTCGTATTAGTTTGTTAAAATTTGGCTGAAATAAACTTTATTGTTTAACTATAAAACAATTGACTATGGAAAATGTGAAATTGAACAACATTGAAAAAGAAGAGGTTTCGTTACATGAAAAGAAAGTAACGGTAACCGAACCGAGAGTTTGTGGGTGCGTGTGCACTGGACCCGAAGCCCAACTTGATACTATTGGCAATAATAGAGCCAAAACAATCTCGTTGGAAGGTAATAAGCCTATCTCGTAAATAAAAAAGAGGCTTGCAGAATATTTTTGCAAGCCTCTTTTTTGTAATTTTTGTGAATATGGGAGTACGTCTTTCGGGTAAGGATATCTATAAGAACTTGGTGGCCTTGAGGCAAGTAATATTTGAGGTGACTGAGGCTTGTAATTTGTCTTGTGAGTATTGTGGATATAGCACGATGTATGACGGATACGATAAGCGTGAGGATAAGAGAATGCCTTTTGCTTATGCAAAGAATATAATCGACTATCTCTCTTCAATATGGAGAGATAGTGATTCAGAGGCAGAAATTGCCCCTGTTACAACATTGGGATTCTATGGTGGAGAGCCATTGCTAAATATTGATTTGATACGGCAAATAGTTAGTTATATCGAAAGTTTAGGGTTGAAGAGAACTATTCGGTATGCTATGACTACGAATGCAACATTGTTGAATCATTATATTGATTATTTAGTAGAGAAAGATTTTACGCTATTGGTTAGCTTGGATGGGGATAAAGACTCTAATGCATATCGTATAACAAAAGATGGATGCCCCTCTTTTGACCGGGTTTTTGAAAATCTTCAGTATTGTAAAAATAGATATCCGGCTTTCTTTGAAAACAATATTAGTTTTAATTCAGTACTCCAAGATAAAAGTTCCATCGATCAAATTGTCTATTTTTTTAAAGAAAACTTTGGGAAGATTCCTCGAATAGGAGAACTTAATCCATTTCATGTCGATTCGAATCATTTGCTAAAATACAAAGGAATGTTTCGTTCAAAGATGGACTGTTTGTCGCATTCTTCTCATCGCGATGCAATTGCTGAAGAATTATTCATGGAAGACTCTTGTATTAGTCATGTTTTTAATACACTTCGATATAATAGTGGAAATTTTTTTCTCTATTATAGAGAGTTGTTTATTGATTCAAGTTTGATACAGAGAACAACTACGGGAACGTGTACGCCATTTATGTTAAGAATGTTTGTGACGGCAAGAGGGAAGATTTTGCCTTGCGAGAAGATTAGTCATGATTTCTTTTATGGCAAGGTTGATAAAGAACGAGTAAATTTAAATGTTGATGATGTCGCCATACAATACAATCAATATGTACAAACAATAGAGAAGCAGTGCACGACCTGTGAGGGTAGAAATAATTGCCCTCAATGTATTTACGAATTAAGAAATAAAAATGGCAATTTCTGTTGTACCGAGATGATTTCAAGAAAAGATATAGAACAGAATCTCTATAGTTGCTACACTTATTTACAGAAGCACCCTCATTTATATCAACAGTTAGTAGAGAATGTTTCCTTTATGTAAAAAAGATGAAACGATTAACTTTATATCAGGATTCCTTTTTGTGGATTAAAGCAAAATACGGCTTGATTTATAATACTCGTAATAGTAGGTCGTATGAATTTCCGTTGAATCACTCTCTTCACGATGTGTGTCAAAAATTATTGGATTATAAAAATTTATATAGCGTAATTATAGATGAGAGTGATTTGACCATTTCTCGTTTTGCTACGGTTATAGAGGGTATGGGAATGGGTGTCGTTTCCGAAGAGGGAGATTATACAGTCTCTTTCCCTCCATTGTTATGTTTGCCACAGGATAGACGAGTGAAAAAAGGTGAATACAGATATGAAGACTTAATGTCAAGTCTATTCTCAATTTGTTTTTATATGGGTGGAATGGGATGGACAGAGGATTATTATTTACAGACGTTATATCCTTCATCTTTTGAATCATTCATTGAACCCAAAGATATAAAGTTGTTTATCGAGAATAATGCAATTCCCGACAATGTTGAAATCAAGATAGTGTTTTCCAATATTGCAAGTTATCCCAATATAGAAGAAGTATTGCGATTGTTTAAAGAAAGGCGCAATATGATAACGATTTATGTTCGTTTTGATGATTTTGGATATTCCCTTTTGAAGGAAAAGATACAATCATACGGATTTAAGGTTGTTATTTTATGTAAAGACACAAATAGAGAGCGATTATGTGAATTACAGAGAGCATCTAAGAATGCGTTGATTTCTTATATAACGTCTCAAAGTGAAATGCTTGATGAAGTCAAATATGTGCCGCTCTTTAATGGCTCGAATTTTGATTTCTTCTACAAGGAGGTGTTTTTGACCAAGGATGAGGTTATAAAGAGTAGTTTATCTAAACGAATGATTTTCGCACATCAGGTCTTAAACACGCATTATTTTGGGAAACTTATTGTGCTTCCAAATAAAAATGTTTATTCTAACCCCAATAAAGAAGCTTTGGGAACTATAGAGACACCTGTTTTAAAACTTATAGCCACAGAGTTTTCTAAAAATTATTCGTGGCGTAGCATACGAAACTCAGAAAAATGTCAAGAGTGTTTGTATCAAGGATTGTGCCCATCTCCAACGTTTTATGAGGAAATTATGCACGTTGATTGTGTTATGGCTAACAATGAATAATATTTTATGAGAACGCAACGAAGAAAATACATTTTTGTTTTTCTATTGGCATTCCCGTTTGCCGTTCACGCGCAGATGCTGATGTTCGAGGCAGGGTATGTGCCCGACCCGTATTTGGTGCATCCGCAATCGGAGTGGAAATGGGAAAAACAGCAGGTATACGATACGGCCTTTGTCAAACTCCGCTACAGGATGTCTTTTTGGAACACCGCGAAAGACGAACGCTATCAAGACAACCGTATCGTTTTTGTAGGGCGCAACGGCTATCGGCGAGACGCTTCCGAGATATTGGAAGTGATGGATTGGAAAGATACCAAAACGCCCTATACCGATACGTTGCAACGCTATACGTATAATATGCCGGCCTATCCTGCCACGTATTTCACCGCGCCCGACGGAAAAACTTGGACGCTATTCCGCACGCTCTTTACCGGCCCGATACTGCGCTACGAGGAAAAACCTGCCGAATTCAACTGGCAACTTCTGCCCGAAACCGACAGCGTGGTGGGCTTTGCCTGTCAAAAGGCGGTCACCGATTACAAAGGAAGGCGTTATATCGCCTGGTATTGCTCCGATGTGGCGGTGCACGCAGGCCCCTATAAATTCAACGGACTTCCCGGACTTATCATAAAGGTGGAAGACACTTGCGGCGATTACCGCTGGGAGTTGAACGGTATTAAGCCGGTGGACGTTCCCTTGGGCGAGAAACAATTTGTAACCCAGAAAAGTACCCGTCAACAAGCCCGTCGGCTTATCGAAACCATGTTTGCGCAGCCTTATGTTTTCCTCTCGCAGACATTGGGTTTCCGCATCAAGATTCTCGATGATTACGAGAACAGCCACCTTGCGGGAGAAAAAGAATTTTCCGTAAATCTTTATTATAGCCCTATTGAATTGGAATAGACATTTCTGTTTGTGTGCACGCCTCTTTCTCTTCTCGCTTGCGGGAACGGGTAGCGGTGTGTATGCGCAGACGGTCATCGAATTGAAAGAGGTAAAGATACAGGCCGACAGGATTTTGCAGAAAGGTTCCGATACGTTGGTGTATAATGTGGCGGCATTCCAAAGCGAACAAGATGCGGTGCTTGAAGATGTGTTGAAGAAAATGCCCGGCATACAGGTGCAGGAAAGCGGGCGTATACTCTACAAAGGCAAGCCGGTCGATTTTACGATTGAGGGAATGGATTTACTCAAGGGACGTTACGGCATTGCCACCAAAAACATCCCGCCCCGTCATATAGCCACCGTCGAGATATTGGAAAATCATCAATCTATAAAGGCTTTGGAGGGGTTGATGCCGTCCGACAAGACCACGCTTAACCTTCGTCTCAAAGCATCTTCAAAAGGGGTTTTCATTGTTTCGTTGGCGGCGGGTGGCGGTTACGACGATAAAGGACTTTACGAGGGCGAGGGTGCGGGTATGATGTTCGGACACAAAAGTCAGCATATCCTTACGGGCAAGGCCAACAACAGGGGGCACGACCTGCGTTATGAACTTGCCGACCATACCGATGGCGAGACTTCCGCTCTCAATCCTACACTTACCCAACCCGGCATGGCTGTGGCTCCCGATATTGCGCGGAAATACCATTATGATAACCGTTCGGAAGCCGTGTCGTTCAATAATATGATAAAGACCGGAAAGGATTGGGTTATGGGTTTCAACGCGCTCTATCTTCACGATAGGGAGAAGCGTAGGAGCGAGGCCGTAACGAGTTGGATGATGCCCGATTCCTCGCTCAACATCATAAGGGAAGACATCGGAAACACGCTCCTTACCCACAAGGTGGCAGCCGATTTCAGCGTAAAGAAGAACACGTCGCGCTATTATCTTTCGAATGAAAATTCCTTTTCGGGCGAATTCAACGATATTTCCGCCATAGTGAACGGCATGAAGCAGGGCTACGACCTACGTGCGTTCCGTGCGACATCTTCCTTATATCTTGCGCATCGGACAGGGGTACGGAACGGCTACGACATGAACCTGCAACTCGATTACGAACATAAGCCCTATACGTTGCGTGTGGATTCGGCTTCGGGCGTGGCACAGGGAAATCCTTACGCGGGAGCGGTGCAACGGGTGGTTACCGATGCTTTCCTCGCCCAAATGCAAACTACATTCTACCGCAAGTTAAGATTCGGTTCCTTTACGTTGGCACCTGCTGTTCGCGCCGACTACCGTTTCAACCGTTTGGAAAGCGACTTGCGTCTGTTCACGATTATTCTCGATGCTCCTCTAAGAAACAATCGTTTGCAACTGCATCGTCTTCACGTGGAACCTATGCTTCAACTGAATCACAAATCCTCACATTGGGAAGCCGAATTGCAGGTGCCGTTAGCCTATCATTTCACGGCGCTATACAATAAATGGGGAAGTGATGCGTTGCGACACCGTTTTGTTGTGGAACCGGAACTGAATGTTAAATACATCGCTTCCGCTTCGGTGGGAATGCGTTTCAATTACAGGCTTTTTTACGATGAGCCCGAGGTAGACCACCTGTACGAAGGGGCTATACTGAATACGTACCGAAGTCTGAGCCGCTACCGTGCCGACCTCACGGAAGGCCTCCGTCACAATTTCTTATTCAGGGTGGATTACAAGAATATCTTTCGTCTGTTCTTTATTGATTTTTCGTTGGGTTACGACTTGGGCGAGCCGCGTGTGCTTTACGGTATGGATTTCATCGGAATCTACTCCACCACCATTACGCAAAGAAACCACCGGCCGTGGCACGATGTGTATGCAAACCTTGCCTTGAACAAGAATTTCTATCGTTTGGAAGCGGTCTTGAAACTGAGTTTGGGTGCCGATTATTTTCAAATGCCTTTCCTTTTGCAGGGAAAGGTGACCACGAGCTATAGCCAATCGTATCAGGCCGCGCTTGATTTCTCGTTTTGTCCGTTCCCGTTCCTGAAATTCGCGTATACGGGGCATGTGCTGTATTCCCTTACCCGTCAACAAGAGGGGGAGAACCTGCAACCTATGTTAATCAACGACAACCGTGTGCTGTTGCAGTTCCGTCTGCCGTTGGGCATCCGCTTCCATGTAGGAGCCGACCACTACTATAACGATGCTTCCAACGAAAAGCCCAATCTCGTATTGTTCGATGCAGGCCTGGAATATTCGTACAAGAAATTCCAGTGGGCTCTGTCTTGCAACAATCTGTTGAATGAAAGGAACTACGTGTATTCCGCCCTCCTCGCACCCGGCAGTTATACTTTCAATTACCGCTTGCGTTCCCGTATGTTCTTTTTCCGAATGGCGGTCAGTTTTTAATTTGTCAAAATCAACACCCTAAAGAGTTATGACAGAACAGGAACACTTAAAAATTAGAGAACGGCTAAATCAGGCACTCGAGGAATCCTACAAGAAGATGTTGCGCACGAAAGCGGCATTGGGCGAATCGATTGTTACTGTCAACGCCCAAGGGGAATTGTTGGAGATGCCGGCAAAGGACGCGTGGGAGCAATATAAGGCTGAGAATGGGAATGACTAATCAATGCCTGTTCCCCAGAGCGGCGTTGAGGTCGGTTCGCAGCGCCTCAAGGTGCAGGTGAGGTAGGGTGAGAATTTCTATGACAAAGCAGACAGGCGGCCCATTGGGCCGCCTGTTTTTGTTTCTTACGGCCTAATGGACATTTCGGGTGATAAGATCACAATTTGTGATCTTAAACGCAGGACGAGGACAACATATTAAGTATATCCGTATCTTACGAAGTTGGCGCTTCGTGATATCAAAAACTTTTGTTTGGCTCTCGGCTTCTTCGTATATTCGCACGTTGCACGATGGTGCGACAATATACCGTTGACGTTATGCGTAAAGACATAGATAAAGAAGCCCGCAGGAGCTCCCGCAAACCGGTTGTGGGCTCCATTCTTAAGGCGGCGGTGGAATTTAAGGCCGAAAAGGCGCCCCGTCTGCGTGTTTTTAAAGTGACCGACCCTGTGACGGCGCAGAACCGTGTGTTGAAGAAACTCCTCACCCAGGCTTCCGATACGGCTTTCGGCACCCGATACAATTTCAAGAAAATACTCAACAGCAATCAAATTCGGGAAAAATTCGCCGCCACCGTGCCCGTGTACGACTACGACAAGATGTACCGCGAATGGTGGTACCGCTGTCTGGCCGGCGAAACTTTTGTGGCATGGCCGGGCAAGATAAAATACTTCGCCCTTTCGTCGGGCACCTCGGGGGCTTCGAGCAAGTATATTCCCGTGACGGGCGACATGATCAAGGCCATCCGCAAGACCAGCATGCGGCAGTTGTTCTCGCTGGGACGCTACGACTTTCCCGAGACCCTTTTCCAAAAGCAGGCCTTGATGTTGGGGGGCAGCACGCAGTTGCAATATAACGGCATCTACTATGCCGGCGACCTTTCGGGCATCACCACGGGCAATCTGCCCCTTTGGTTCGAGGAACGCTTCTACAAGCCGGGACGGCATATCTCTAAGGAACGCGACTGGCAGAAGAAAATAGAGGAAATCGTGCAGAAGGCGCCCGAATGGGACATTGCCGCGATAGTGGGTGTTCCTGCATGGTTTCAGATTCTCTTTCAGAAAATTATAGAACGCTATCATCTCACCACGATTCACGACATTTGGCCCAACCTCGCCATTTTCGTGCACGGAGGGGTGGCGTTCGAGCCCTATAAGCAAAGTTTCGAGAAGCTTTTGGCGCATCCATTGGCCTATATGGAAACCTATTTGGCTTCGGAGGGCTTTTTGGCCTATCAGAGCCGCCCCGATTCGCCTATGGAATTGGTGCTCGACAACAGCATTTTCTTTGAATTCGTGCCCTTTACCGATAAGAATTTCGACGAGGACGGCAGCATTGTCGCCCATCCCGAAACCTTGTTCATCGACCAAATCGAGGAGGGCAAGGAATATGCCGTGCTGATTTCGACCTGTTCGGGGGCGTGGCGCTATCTTATCGGCGACACCGTGCGCTTGGTGAACCGCGAACGCAACGAAATCCTTATCACGGGGCGCACCAAATCGTTTCTGAGCCTCTGCGGAGAGCATCTTTCGGTAGACAATATGAACCGCGCCGTGCAGATGCTGGGCGAGGAGAAGGGCGTGGGTATCTTGGAATACACGGTGTTGGGCGTCAAGAGCAACGGTATGTTCGGTCACCGCTGGTTCATAGGCTGCGACCAACCCCTCGACGCCGTGGAGGCCACCGAAAAAATAGACGCTTATCTCAAGGAGCTCAACGACGACTATCGCGTGGAACGGCTCGAGGCTATCCGCGACGTGAAGGTGGAGGTGCTGCCGTTGCAGATTTTCTACGACTATATGCGCAAGCAGGGCAAGGAAGGTTCGCAGAATAAGTTTCCCCGCGTGCTGAAAGGTGCCAAGGCGGACGAATGGTTGGAGTATTTGAAAACGGTGAAAGGTTGAGAGGATGGTGATTTTGCATATTGTGATAGAGTCGTTTTTGGCTGGGTTGGCGTTGAGTATGTTGTTGGGGCCGGCGTTTTTCATGATTCTGCAGACCAGTTTGGAAAGGGGGTTCCGTTGTGCCGTGCGTTTTGCTCTCGGGGTGTTTTTGAGTGATGCGTTCTTGGTGACACTGTGTATTTTAGGTGCTTCACAGTTGTTCAACAACCCTTCGGTGAGCAAGGTGATAGGCGTGGTGGGCGGCGGTCTGTTGGTGCTTATCGGATTTTATACATTCCGCCGAAAGGAGGTTTTTCGGGGCGTATTCTCCGACAAGGCCCGTCAGGCCGATCAGGTGACGCAGAAATGGCCTTCCTATTGGCAGGATTTGGGAAAGGGTTTCGTGATGAATCTGGCCAATCCTTCGGTGTGGTTGTTTTGGTTTGTGCTGGTGGGTTCCATTTTGGCGCAGTATACCGATGCGGCGGGGCACGTGGTGCGCTACCGCGTGTTTCTGTTTTTCGCCGTGATGCTCGGCACGGTGTTTTCGATAGACTGCCTGAAAAGTTTTGTGGCCGCCCGTCTCAAGAAAATCATCAACGAGAAGGTGGTGTCGGTCATCAACAAGGTGGTGGGCGTGGTGTTGATGTTGTTTGGCATCTATCTTATCCTCAATACTTTTGTGCCTTGTATGGGCGTGGATGCCGTGCAGGGGACCTTGGGATTGTAAACAATTTAAAACTATAGAATATGGAAAATGTAAAGTGTTTGATTATCGGTTCCGGTCCGGCCGGTTTCACCGCTGCCATCTATGCGGCTCGCGCCGACCTCAAACCTGTGTTGTACGAAGGTATGCAACCCGGCGGACAGCTCACCATCACCACCGAAGTGGAAAACTTTCCCGGTTATCCCGAGGGACGCAAGGGACCCGATTTGATGCAGGATTTGCGTCAACAGGCCCTGCGCTTCAAGACCGATGTGCGGCCCGGCATGATTGCGAGCGTGGATTTCTCCAAGCGTCCGTTCAAGGTGGTGGCCGACGACGGCAAGGAAATCATGGCCAATACCGTGATTGTGGCTACCGGCGCTTCGGCGAACTGGTTGGGATTGGAATCCGAAAAGAAATACAACGGAATGGGTGTTTCGGCTTGCGCCACCTGCGACGGGTTCTTCTACAAGGGACAGGACGTGGCGGTTGTGGGCGGAGGTGACACCGCTTGCGAGGAAGCCTGCTATTTGGCCGGCCTTTGCAACAAAGTGTATCTGATTGTTCGCCGCGATGTGCTGCGGGCCTCCAAAGCTATGCAGGACAGGGTGTTGTCGAATCCCAAGATTGAGGTGGTGTGGCTGCACAAACCTAAGGAAATCGTGGGGGACGAAGACGGGGTGAACGGTGTTATCCTGACCCATTCGCAAACGGGCGAGGAGAAGAAACTCGACATCACGGGCTTCTTCGTGGCTATCGGACACACGCCCAACACGGCCTTGGTGAAGGGTCAGCTCGAACTGCACGAGACGGGGCATATCAAGACCAAGCCCGGCACCACGCAGACTTCGGTGGAAGGTGTCTTTGCCGCCGGCGACGTGCAGGATTTGCATTTCCGTCAGGCCATTACCTCGGCGGGTACCGGCTGTATGGCCGCTATCGAAGCCGAGCGTTTCCTGGCAGACCATAACGAAAAATAGTCCTGCACATGAAATGTTTTGCCATAGTGCTTTCCGGTTGCGGCGTATACGATGGAAGCGAAATCGGAGAAGCCATGATGACGATGCTGGCTTTGGATGAAGCCGGCTGCCGATATGAGGTTTTTGCGCCCGACAAACCGCAGGTCCATGTGGTGGACCACCTCAAGGGCGAACCGACTTCGGAAAACCGCAACGTGCTTACCGAGTCGGCCCGTATCGCGAGGGGCAAGGTGCGTCCGTTGACCGAATACAAGGCGGAGAACTACGATGGTTTGATTTTCCCCGGCGGTTTCGGGGCGGCCAAGAATCTCTGCACCTTTGCTTTCGACGGGGCGGGCATGACGGTGGATGCCGAAGTGGAACGTGTTGTGAACGAAACCCGTAAGGCGGGCAAGCCCCTTGCGGCGATGTGCATTGCGCCGGTGATTCTGGGCAAACTCATTGCGGGCGTGCAGGTGACGGTGGGGCACGACGAAGCCACCAACGAAGCCTTGCGCCAAATGGGCGCCGAACCCAAGAATGTGTTTGGCCCCGAGGTGGTGCACGATGCGAAGAACAACGTGTTCACCACGCCTTGCTATATGTTGCCCGATGCCACCATCGCCACGGTGGCGGCCTGTTGCCGCAACTTGGTGGGCGAGATGTTGAAGTAATCGGTTTTTTCAGACCTTTTCGTAGAAATTGCCGGGGAGAGTGCGTATCAAACCGGCAATTTCCATTTCCAGGATAGAGGAAGAGAGGGTTTGCGGACTCTGCCCGCTCTTAGAGAGGAGAAGTTCCCAGCCCGCAGGATTTTCTATATCCAGAATCCGCATGATTTTCTCGTGGTTGAGGTTTGTGAGTTTCTTTCTGTCGCAAACCGTTCCCGTGCGTTTATTCCTTTCGTGGGGTTTGCAGGCGGTTTCGGCCTGTTCCCAGCCCAAGGCCGTCTTGATGTGCGAACTGTCGCAGAGTAGTTGTGCCTTGCCTATGGCGATGAGACGGTTGCATCCCTGCGAATAATAACTGTCGTTGCGCCCCGGCACCGCAAAGAGCAGGCGTTGATACGACACGGCGGCGTTGGCCGTGTGCATGGCTCCGCCGTTCAGGGCCGATTCGGCCAGGATGGTGGCTTGCGACAGCCCCGCAATGATGCGGTTGCGGCGGGGAAAAACGCCTGTGGTGGTGGGTGTGAACAAGGGCATTTCCGAAATCACCGCCCCGCCGTTTTCCACGATTTGCCGCGCCAAATCACGGTTGCTCTCGGGGTATATGGTGTCTAGACTGTTTCCCAACACCGCCACGGTGGGAATACCGTAATCGAGGCTGCTGCGGTGGGTTTCGGTGTCGATGCCCAAGGCCAGACCGCTCACGGTGCAATGAAGGCAATCGTGCAACTCTTCCACTACTTTTCGGGTTTGGGACCGCCCGTATTGGGACGCGTGACGGGAACCCACGATGGCGATGCTCCGGTTGAAATCCAAACGGGGATTCCCCACACCGTAGAGCACTAACGGTGCATCGAGGCAAGTTTTCAGAATGGCAGGGTAGGCCTCGTCTTCGTAGGGCAGAATCCAAATCTTCTTTTTGCCGCATTGTTCAATTTCCTTGCGGGCCCGTTCCAAAGCCTCCTTTTTAATAGAGGAAAGGTTTTGGCAGACGCTTTTCTGTATTTCCGCCTGCCGCCAGGCCGGTCCGTCGGCCTCGAACGCTCTCTCTGCCGACCCGAAGGCCTCCAGCAACCGATGCGCCCGCAAAAGCCCGACCCCTTTCAAAAACGAAAGCGCGAGTTGTTCGATAGTCATTTTTCTTGTTGCTTGAAACGAGGGCAAAAGTAGGAGCGGGAAAACGGCGGGGCAAAGGAATTAAGTTAATGTTTGTTAAAATTAACTTTTTTTAACATTCGGGTCCGTGTTATTCCCAACGGGCTGTTTATTCCAAGAAGGCGGCGCGGGAACCGGGGATGCGGTTTACCCACGTGTGTTTTTCGTAGAAAGCTTTTTCGTTGAATATCCAAAGGATTCGGGTGGGGATGTTCTTTTTCAGGCGGGGCGGGGCGGCGAAGCCGTCGGTGCAGAGGATAAGGCCGTCGTAGGCTCCGTCGTCGCAGGCGAAGTCGAACACCTTCTGATAGTCGGTGCCGCCCCGCCCCGCCACACGGATTTCCTTCATCGCCCGCTTCAGGCTCATCGGTTCCCCCTTGATATCGTTGTCGAACTGCAACACATCAATCTTGTCGATGCCGTATTTGAAAAAACGGTTCACGATGCCGAAAAACTGCCGCAGGCTCTCGCTCGGCACCGAACCGCTCACATCCACCGCCACCAACAGACGTGTGGCGAACTGATGCCGGCTGCCCATGTATTCGAAACCGTAGCGGCGGCTCGGTCTCATGCGGGTGAGGACACGTCTGGACGACAACACCGAGCCGCGGAAGCCGTTGAGTATCTTGCTGCAATCTATTTTAGGCTGCGTGGAGGCCATAATCAACTCCCGCATACGGCCTTTCAGACTTCCCCAGCTCTGACTCTGCTCGGCCACCTCTATCAAACGGTCTATCGTTTCCTGCATCATCGCATCCTCTCCCCAAAGTTCCGCCGCCTGTTGCGCCTGCTGACGCATCTTCCCGTTTCCTCTTCCGCGTTCGTCTTCGAGAGAGGAATCTTCGGCGGGATTGTCGCCGTTTTCGCCGTCCTCGTCGTCGATGCCCGAACATGCCTGACTTGAAGGCATCAGGCAACGGTAATATTCTTCGAAGGCCGCCGCATAGCCGGGAAAAGCCGTTCCCTCGAAATCATCCTTGCGGAACAACCTCACTTTAGGTGCGTAGGCGTCTTGCAACACCAAGTCGCTTGCCCAATAGCAAATGTCCTTGCGGGTGGGTTTGGGTTGACGCTGATAGGGATGTTTGAGCAGAATCCGAATCATCTCCATACGCAAGAACTCCTCCAGACTCGCCCGCTCCAACGTCGCCACCACAGACGGATTGTATTCGATGCGTCCCTTGCCGCTGCGCAATACCGTTGTCACCCCACGCTCCTTGGGGTTCACCTCCACCAAGCGGTGGCTGCAGTAGACCGCAAAGAGCAGGGGTTCGGTGAGGAACCATTCTTCGGCTATGTCTTGAAAGCGCTCTTTCACGACAAGTCTTAAAGGTTGATGATGAATTGACTGATAAGTGCGTAGAGGTCGGGGCACTGTTGCAGAATCAGCAGGTTGGCGTGCGGATATTGCGCGCTCTCGAACATATTGCAGAATTGTGCCAAAGCCTCACGGTAACCTTTCTCCTGCAGCCACTTGCCGTAAGCGAGCAGGTTGGCGCTCCGTGTTGCCGAAAAATCCTTTTCGCCCATCGGTTCCAAAAAGCGGAAAAGGCTTTCGTTGAGAAAAGCCAGTTCGGCCACGCGGTAGTGCGACGCCTGTTCTTTCACATCTTCAAAGCCGTCCAACACTTCCTGCGCGCTCACCACGCGGTTTTCCGAAAAACTCTCGAAAAGGCGGGCGGCGGCTTTCACGCCCACGATGCCGGCCACAATCTTGCGCGTGGTGTCGTCGGCGCGCGTGATACGCAGCAGGATATCGGACACTCTCTCCCACGCGCGCCGATCCGGCAGCTTCTCCAAGCCCGAATCCCCCATGCGCAGCATATCGCCGTCCAGAAAATCGGGATGACGGTCTATGAAAGTCACCACACGGTTGTCGAGACCCTTTCCCTGCGCCCACGCCACCCATTCGTCCACCGAGGGTGTAAAGTAATATACATTGAAACGCGACACCAAGGCAGGGTCGAGGTCGGTGAGCTGATACTCGTCGCCCTCGTTCACGGCCGAAATGATGCGGCTGCCCGCAGGCAACGCCCGCCCCGCCAACTGACGGTTCAAGGCCAAATCCATGATGGTTTGCAGAATTTCGGGTCTGGCCCGATTCAACTCATCCAAAAACAATACGATAGGTTCGTTGTCGAGCGGAAACCAATAGGGCGGCATGAACTCGGTCTTGCCCGTTTTCTCGTTTTTGTGGGGAATGCCGATGAGGTCGCCCGGGTCACTCATCTGCCCCAAGAACAGACTCACCACCTTTTGTCCCTTGCCTCGGAAATAATCGCCCAATATCTGCGATTTGCCGATGCCGTGCCTCCCCACGAGCATGATGTTCTGCGAAGCGGGCATCGCCTCCAACAAGGCGTATAACTCTTTTGTATGGATACAGACGGCCATGATTTTGTAAAATTTTCAGGCCGCAAAAGTAATTCTTCCCCGTGACGCACGGAAAAAAACGCGGCGAAATTTTAAATTTGCAACGGTGGAAATACCTTACGCATGAAGAAAATTCCCGGAACCTTTACCATTGTCTGCTATATTGTGTTGGCGGCGGCCCTGCTCACGTGGGTGATTCCCGGCGGGGAGTATCTGCGCGAGGTGCAGGTATACGAAGGCGTGGAACGCGAAGTGGCCGTGGAGGGTTCGTTTCATTATGTGGAGCCCGAGCCGCAGACCTATTCGGTGTTTTTCTCTCTTTTCGAGGGCTTTGTCGACAAGGCCGACATCATAGTCTTTGTGCTCATGGTGGGCGGGGCGTTTTGGATTCTGAACAGTACCAAGGCCATTGATGCGGGTGTGCACGCCTTTGTGCGCTTTACACGGCGGTGCCGCGAGAAGAAGGCCCTGCGGCACGTGGACGTAGACGCTCTTGTCTTGGCACTCATTATGGTGATGTTCAGTCTTTTCGGGGCGATATTCGGAATGAGTGAGGAAACCATCGCGTTCATTATCATCTTTGTTCCCATGGCCGTTTCCATGGGCTACGATTCGCTTACGGGCGTGGCCGTGTCCTATCTGGCGGCGCATGTGGGGTTTGCGGGTGCCATGCTCAATCCTTTCACTATCGGCATTGCGCAGGGCATTGCGGGGGTGCCGCTTTTCTCGGGGCTCGAATATCGGTTCTTCTGTTGGCTCATCCTCACCGCCGTCGCCATTGCCTTTGTGCTTTGGTATGCCAAAAAGGTGAAGAAGAACCCCGAAATATCACCAGTCTATAAATTGGATGCCTATTGGCGGGAACGGGCGGCTTCGGTGTCGGAGGCCACAACCGCAACATCCCCCACAACCGCAACATCCCCCGCAACCGCAACCTCCTCCACGACCCCGAAGGCCCCCTATGTCGTCTTCGCCCTCCTTGCGCTTGCGCAAATCCTTTTCGCCGTCTATCATCCCTCCACCTGCATCACCATCGGCGACGGGAGCCTGCACCTTCCGCTTCTCCCCATCCTCGCCACCCTCTATACACTTTCGGGCTTTTGGGCGGCCAAACGCTCGCTGTCGGCCTTCAACCTGCATATCCTGCTCTTCACCATTCTCTATCTGGTGACGGGCGTGCTGGGCTACGGTTGGTATATCATGGAGATTTCCGCGCTCTTTCTCGTCATGGGCATCTGTTCGGGCTTGGCCGCCGGCAAGGGTTTGGACAAGGTGATGCAACTGTTTTTGGAGGGCGTGAAAGATATTTTGGTGCCTGCCATGGTGATTGGCCTTGCCAGCGGCATCATCTTTATCCTGCAGGAAGGCAAGGTGATAGATACCATTCTCTACGGAGTTTCCAAGACTATGGCGCAGACAGGCGAAGTGGGCTCGGTGGGGGTGATGTATGTCTTTCAGACCCTGCTCAATTTAGTGATGCCCTCGGGAAGCGCCAAGGCTGCGCTCACGATGCCTATCATGGGGCAGTTCGCCGACTTGATTCACCTTTCGCGGCAGACCGCCGTCTTGGCCTTTCAGTTCGGAGATGGCTTCACCAATATGATTACCCCCACATCGGGTGTGCTTCTGGGGGTGTTGGGGGTGGCGAAAATACCCTATGCCCTTTGGTTCAAGTGGGTTTGGAAATTTCTTTTGTTTTTGATTGTGTTGGGCTTTCTGCTGATGTTGCCCACATTGTTTTATTCGTTTAACGGATTTTAAAAAATTGCGAGATGGAAGTTTATAAATTCGGAGGGGCTTCGGTGAAAGATGCGGCGGCGGTGCGCAATGTGGCCGGAATCTTGCGGAGTGAAATTACCGATACCACCTGTGTGGTGGTGTCGGCCATGGGAAAGACCACCAATGCGTTGGAAGTGGTTTTGGACGCTTTCTATCAAGGTAAGCCCGATGCCACACAGACTGTGAAAGCCGTAGTGGAGAGCCATTTGCAGATTTTGCACGGCTTGTTTCCCGACCCGGCCCACGAGGCCTACGCCAAAGTAAAGGCGCTCTTCACCGATTTGATGCGCGAGGCCCGTTCGCTGGGCAAGACTCCCTACGACGAAGCCTACGACCGCATCGTGTCCTACGGCGAACGGCTTTCCACCTGCATCATCGCCGAATATCTCAACGACCAGGGCATAGGCACGGCCGAACTCGACGCCCGGAACCTCGTGATTACCGACGGGCATTTCCGCGAAGGGAAAGTGCTTTGGGAACCCACTGCAGAACGAATCCGAAAGGCGGCCGAACAGGTAAAGGAAGACGGGCTGTTGGTGGCGCTCACGCAAGGCTTCATCGCGCGCAGCGAAGAGGGCAAGACCGTGACGTTGGGCCGCGAGGGTTCGGACTATTCGGCCGCCATTTTCTCCTACTGTTTGGATGCCGAGAAGATGACCATCTGGAAAGACGTGCCGGGCGTGCTCAACGCAGACCCCAAGTATTTCACCCACACCCGCAAGCTCGACTATATCTCCTATTACGATGCCACCGAACTGGCCTACTACGGGGCGAGCATCATTCATCCGAAAACCATCAAACCGCTTCAGAACAAACATATACCCTTGCACGTGCGCTCTTTTATGGACGTGGCCGCCCCCGGCACATGGGTGGGCCTCGACGACGTGCCCAATTCCGAAATCCCTTCGTTCATCTGCAAACCCAAGCAAGTGTTGCTTTCCATTTATCCCAAGGATTTTTCGTTTATCGACGAGAGCAATCTTTCGGAAATTTTCGGAATTTTGGTGAAGAATGGCATGAAAGTGAATTTGATGCAGAACTCGGCCCTGAGTTTTTCGGTTTGCTTGGACCAGATGCGGGGAGACCTCGATGCGGTGTTGTCGCAACTTTCGCCGCGCTACGACTGCCGTTTTAACCAGGAGTTGGAATTGGTCACCATCCGTCATCACACCCAGGAGGTTATCGACAGCATTGTGGGCGGACGCGAGGTGCTTTTGGAACAGCGCACCCGTCAGGCGGCCCAGCTGGTATTGAAAATCGGATGAAGAGAAAGAGACTCATATATATAGCGGTCACCATGTTCTTCGCCTTGGTGGGACTGCTTGCCGTGCAGTTTTATTGGGCGAAGCGGATTTCGGCCATGAGCCGCGAATTTGTGCACACCAATATGGAAGCGGCCATGCAGGAGGTGGCGGCGCAGACCGAGGGCGGACTTTTGGCGCAGTTGTCTTGGTTCGACCCGCTTTTGGCCGAAACGCAGTTGCAGCAGCTGGCTCCGCAAATCGACCATGCCGTGGACGAGGCCCTGCAACGGCATCATCTTCGCATCCGTGCGGAGTGGGGCATTTACAGCACCTATAGCTCCAAACTGATTGTGCAGAAGAGCGGCGACTATGGGGTGCAGCTTTTGCAGAGCCCTTACAGTTACCGTATCTTTTCGGATATAGACGCGCCCTATCCCTTTGTGTTGCTGGCCTATGTGCCACCCCGTGCGGCTTCGCTCCTGCCGCAGATGTGGTATCTGGCCGCGTTCTCGGTGGTGCTTCTGCTTCTGTTGCTCTATAGCTTCGTCTATACCCTCGTTTCCATTTGGAAACAAAAGAAACTCACCGAAATGAAGAGCGATCTGATTAATCATGTCACGCACGAGATAAAAACACCCGTCAGCACGATAGCCTTGATTTGCGAATCGTTCGACGACCCCGATGTGCACTACGACGAGGAGGGTTTGACCGAAGTGTTGGGCATCATCAAGCAGGAAAACAAGCGGTTGGAAACACTTACGCGGCAGATTATCGAGATTTCGAAAATGGAGGAGGGTGCGTATTTCCTCAACAAGACACGCTTTTCGCTTCATAAGGCCATCGAAGAAGCTGTCAACAACACAGGCTTTCAGGTGATGCACAAGGGTGGCCGTATCGAAACGCATTTCGATGCCCAAAACGATGAAATCGAGGGCGACCGCACGCATATCGTGCATATCCTTTCCAATTTGATAGACAACGCCAACAAGTATTGCGACGAAAAGCCGTTGATTGAAATCTCCACGCGAGGTGCGGAGGGCGCTATTTATGTGGATGTGAAGGACAACGGTATCGGGATTGCCAAAGCGAATCAGAAACGGATTTTCGATAAACTCTATCGGGTTCCGACGGGCAACCTGCACGATGTAAAGGGCTTCGGGCTGGGTCTAAGCTATGTGAAATCCATCATGCAGCAACACGGGGGCGAGGTTTGGGTGGACAGCGAATTGAAGCAAGGTTCCACTTTCCACCTCAAGTTCCGGCAGTAGGCGTTCCGCATGAACCACGCCGACCACGAGCGACGAGGAGAGGACAAAAGGAATGAAGAGGGGATAGGGTAGGTGTTTGGCCGCTTGCCGGAGGAAACGGACGGTTTTTGAAAGTGTACTGTTTTTCATAACATTTGTTTTTGTCGGTTTTTCAATCTTGTTGCCTATATATCGCAGAATTTCTTTTTTATCGAACTTTTGCACATAAGATTTTTTATAAATAGCTGGGAATAAGAGTAAAAAAAATATCCGAGGCCTGTATTTACCCTGTTGATAACTTTTATTTCATTGACATCCAATTAGAATGAAACAAAAAAAGAGTGATCGTTTCGATAAAAACGGTGCTTGTGCGTTATAAGGGAAACTTATTAAATTTGCATCTATGATTATAGGAGACGGAACACCCACCACCCTCACATTCCTTCTGGCCGAAGACGATCCCAATCTGGGCACTTTCCTTCGTGCGTATCTCAAAGGCAAAGGATATGAAACCAAACTCTACCGCGATGGCAAATCGGCCTTCGAAGCCTTTAAGGAAGGTGGATTCAGTTTTGTGATTACCGATGTGATGATGCCTGTGAAGGATGGTTTCTCGTTGGTGCGCGACATTCGCAAGCTCGATCCCGTTGTGCCCGTTCTTTTCCTCACGGCCAAAACATTGGAAGCCGACCGCTTGAAAGGCTTTCAGATGGGAGCGGACGACTACCTGACCAAACCCTTCAGTATGGAGGAGTTGATTTTCCGTATTCAGGCGATTCTGCGCCGCACATACACTCCAGCCAAGACCACCCGTCCCGAGATTTATGAATTCGGAGGCATCCGTTTCGATGTAACGGGGCAAAGGCTTTCCAATGCCGACGGAAGCGTGTCGGTAACCCTCACCACCCGCGAGGCCGAGTTGCTGAGCCTTCTTTGCGAGCATAAGAACGAAGTGGTGGAGCGTAAGGAAGCCTTGGTGGAGGTATGGAAGGGCGACAACTATTTCAGTGCGAGAAGCATGGATGTCTATATCACCAAACTACGGAAAGCCTTGGCGCAGGTGGGCGATGTGACGATTGTGAACGTGCACGGCGTGGGCTTCAAGTTGGTGGAAAAAGTGTAGGAACGTATGAAGTGTAGGAAAATCTTTACAAGAAGCCTGTGGGCGGTGGCGGCGGTGATGATGACGCTCGGTTCGTGCCGGGAGGAATACCGTCATTTCCGTACCGAAAACGTGGCCTTGGGGTTCTCGCAAGACACCATCCGTTTCGATACCCTCTTGACGGGACATACCAGCATCACCCAACGCCTTATGGTGCGCAACCCCTATAAAGAGGCCGTACGCATAGACCGTATCTATCTGAAAGGCGGCGAGGCATCCCGTTTCCGTATCAATGTGAGCGGCAACACGGATTTGGTGCAATACGGAGTGGTGATAGGCGGGCGCGACAGCCTCTTCGTGTTTGTCAATACGGTGATTGACGTGCGCAATCAGGACAATCCTTTCGAGGTTACGGACGCCATCGGTTTCGAGGTGGAGAACAGCAAGCCGCAGCAAGTGGTTCTGACAGCCTGGGGGCAGGATGCCCACTATTGGAAATCGGACCGCAGCCTGCGCGTGCCTTTTTTCGACCCCGGTATGTTCAATCCCGATGCGGATTCCCTCACCTTGTCCTATTTCGACTACGACCCGTTGCGGCACCGCTTCGACGAGGACGCGAAACCTATCGTGATATACGGCTATCTGGCGGTGAAGGAAGGCGAGACCTTGCTTATTCCCGCCGGCACCCGTCTGTATTTTGCCCCGCAGTCGGGCATTTGGGTGCGAAAAGGCGCCAAGTTGCAGATTGCGGGCGAGTTGGGGCAGGAGGTGCTGATGATGAGTATCCGGCAGGACGGCGACTATCGGAATACGGCGGGGCAGTGGGGGCGGATTTGGCTCGATGCCGAAAGCGGGCCGCACGAAGTGGATTATGCCTATCTGCGCAATGGACAGACGGGCTTTTGGTTAGATTCGTGTGCCGAGATACAGGGCGGCTTGAATGTCCGCAACACGAGGGTGGAGAATATGTCTTCCTACGGCATTTTCAGCAACGCAAACCGCGTGAAGGGCGAAAACCTTTGTTTTGCCGAAGCGCAGGCAAGTTTATATCTTTATAAGGGAGGAAATTACGAATTCGTGCATTGCACCTTTGCCAACTATGCGTATCACGGAAGTTACGGAGGTTCGCGGGCCTTGGTTCTGAGTGACTATATCTATGGCCCGACGGGAGAGACGCAGCGTTTTCCGCTTGGGCGTGTTCTTTTTGCCAACAGCAGTTTTACGGGATATTCCGAGCAGCAGATTCGCGTGGATTTGTCGGGCAGGGTGGAAGAATATCCGCAGATTTCCTTCGACCATTGTCTGGTGGATTTGAAACCTGTGCCGGAAAACCATCCTTGGTTCGATTCCTGTGTCTGGAATGCGAAGCCGCTTTTCCGCGATGCGGAAAATTATAATTTCGAAATCGATACGGCGGCATCGGCCTTGGTGGGCAAGGCCGATGCCGCCTACCTCACCGGCACCTGCCTGCACGATCTCCGCGGCAAGGAGCGCCGCATCCCGCCCACCATAGGCGCTTATGAATTCTAAAGACTTTCACTATCTTTGCAAGGTTTACAAAAGACGTTTATGACACGACAACG
>JAAVBQ010000018.1 GCA_014803485.1 bacterium
AAGGGTTGCGTGGATATCTGCAAGGCCAAGGTTTTGGTTTCCGGCGGTCGCGGCGTAGGCTGCAAGGAAGGCTTTGAAAAACTCCGCACATTGGCCGACTGCCTCTGCGGCGAAGTTTCTTCTTCGCGCGCCATGGTGGATGCCGGTGTGATGGATCACAGCCGTCAGGTAGGTCAGACGGGTAAGACCGTCCGTCCCGACGTATATTTCGCCTTGGGTATTTCGGGTGCCATCCAGCACTTGGCCGGTATGGAAAATTCGGAATACATCATTGCGGTGAACAAAGACAAATACGCGCCTATCTTCGAAGTGGCCGATATGGGTATCGTGGGCGACCTCAATAAAGTGGTTTCCGCCTTGATAGACCGTCTCGCCAAAGAGGTGAAGAAGTAAAACGGAATTCACCTTTTATCCGAAGCCCGCTCCATGACATCCGTCAGGAGCGGGCTTTTTCATAGCGGGCGATGAGACTCCTGTACCAGATGAGCTGGACGGCGATGACAACCACACCGCTGAGACTGAAAAGCAGCAGGGCCAAGGAAAGGTCGTGCAGACGTATTCCGATGAAAAGGCTTGCGCAACGCAAGGCGAAATAGGCAATTTCGATGCCTAACATCACACTTTGCTTCTGAAATATATCGGGAATGAAGCAAAGGCTTCCCCCCACGCATACCATGGCGATCCACGGCAAGAGCAAACGGATATGCTCGCCCGTCACTGCCCAGTTATCGCCCAACAGCCACGCGCAAAGTTGCGGCAGAAAGAAATACAGAACGGCGAAGCAGGGAATCACCACCGCCAGTGTCCGAACAATGAATTTGTCGAATAATTTTCCTATTTCCTGTCTGTTCTGCACCTTTTCCGAAAATTTCTGGAAGAATACCTGATAAATAGAGGAAACAATCATGTTGATGGGACGGAAAGAGAGGGTGAGCGCCATGCCGAAATAGCCCATGGCACCGAGGCCGAAGGTGGGTGTGAGCAGGAAAAAGGGCAGGTTTCCGCTGAAATAATTGACGATGCTGCGGGGCAAGGAGAAGATAGGAAAACGTTTGTAGCGGCGCAGTGCCGTTCCGATTTGCCGGAAATCGAGGCGAAACAACATCCTTAGTTGCGCCTTGTTGTGCCGGAAGCCCGTCGCCAAAGCCCCGGCGAAAGCCAAAGCCAAGCCCGAAATGGTGGAAATCACAAGCCCCCATCGCAATTTTCCCGCCAGACCGAGGCCATATTTAAGCAAGGAGTTGCTTGCAGTCTGCGACACTTGATACAATCCGATGGTGCCGAAACCCTTGTTTCTGGTGAACCAATAATTAAAAAGGGTCCACAAACCCGAAAGCAATACGAAAAGGGGCAGGAGAGGGTAAAAAACGGCTAATTCGGGCGCGTTGAAGAGGGCGGCAATCGGTTTTTGGAAAAAGACGCTCAGGGCAACGAGCAAGGTTGTTCCCACCAGACACAGCAAGTCCGCCTGAAAAACGCCCACCGCCTTTTTTTCGGATTTGGGAAGCAGCAGGGCATAATGATAATCCGCATTGGCAACCAAGAGCAGAACTCCGCCGATAGAGAGAAAAAGATTCAGTACCCCGAAATCATCGGGCGAATAGATCCGCGTGAGCAGGGGATAGAAAAGCAAGGCCAGGGCCTGCGCCACCGCGTTGGCCGAGACCAGTTTTCCCGTGTTTCTTATCGCTTCCGACTTAAACATTTTCATACAAACGGAATTCGTACAAAATTAAAAACTTTCGAGGTTTTTCGCTAAATTTGTAGGGATATAATGAAAGGGAAAATGGCACAGGAAATGTCTGCTTTGCAAGATGTGAAGATTTGCGTGATAGGTCTCGGTTATGTGGGCTTGCCTTTGGCACGCTTGTTTTCCACGCGCTACACCACCATGGGTTTCGACGAGAATGCCGAAAGGGTGCGGGCATTGAACTCCGGCCACGACGCCACCGGCGAAGTGAGCGACGAATTGCTGGGGGACGCGCTTCAAAATCACGGTTTCACCTGTACCTCCTCTCTCGACAAGATACGCGACTGCAACGTCTATATCGTGGCGGTTCCCACGCCCGTGAACAGCGATAACACGCCCGACCTGCGGCCGGTCTGCAAGGCGAGCGAGACGGTGGGGAAGGTGCTTTCGAAAGGCGATGTGGTGATTTACGAATCCACGGTCTATCCGGGTGTCACCGAAGACGAATGTATGCCGATTGTGGCGAAATTTTCGGGTTTGACCTACAACACGGATTTCTTCGCCGGCTACTCTCCCGAGCGCATCAATCCCGGCGACAAGGAACATATGGTGGAGAAAATCAAGAAGGTAACGTCGGGTTCCACGCCCGAAACCGCCGATTTTGTAGACAGGCTCTACAATTCCGTCTTGTTGAACGGCACGCAGCGGGCTTCTTCCATTCGAGTGGCGGAGGCCGCGAAAATCATCGAAAACTGCCAGCGCGACGTAAACATCGCCTTCATCAACGAACTTGCCAAGATTTTCAACGCCATGGGCATAGACACGCACGATGTCATCGAAGCGGCCTCGTCCAAGTGGAATTTCATCAAACTCAGCCCGGGGCTTGTGGGCGGGCATTGCATCAGCATAGACCCCTACTATCTGATACAGAAAGCGCAGGTATACGGTGTCTTTCCGCGCATCATGCACACGGCCCGGCGGCTCAACGACGGCATGGGTTCGTATGTGGCGCAGCAGACCATCCGCTGCATGAACAAAAAGGGCGTGANGGTAAANGATGCCGAAATCCTGATTTTAGGCTTCACGTTCAAGGAAAACTGNCCCGATATCCGCAACACCAAGGTCATCGACATNTACCACACCTTTGCCGAATATACTTCGCGCATCACGGTCTACGACCCTTGGGCGGACGCCGAAAAGGTGAGGAGGGAATACGGCATNGAAGTAGTGAACNCNCTTCCCGAAAANGCGGCCTACGACGCGGTGATTCTCGCTGTGGCGCANCGTTGCTTCATGGAGAAGGATGTGCGGGTGTGGGTGCGCGAAGGTGGCGTAGTTTACGATGTAAANGGCGTTNTGCCACGTGAAACGGTAGACGACAGACTGTAACGGAGGAACGATATGAACGGTGCGCCCTTGGTTTCCATTATCATGCCCAATTACAATTGNGGCCCGTTTCTGCGCANGGCCATAGATTCGGTGCTGTCGCAAACGTATGGAAATTGGGAGTTGCTGATTCAGGACGATGCCTCTACCGACGAAAGCCAAACGATTATAGAGGAATATGCCGCGCGGGAACCTCGGATAAAATTCGGCAGGAACGACAGGAACGAAGGGGCGGCCTTGAGCCGGAACAAGGCTATCGAGCGTTCCGAGGGCGAATATTTGGCTTTTTTGGACAGCGATGATGTTTGGTTGNCGAAGAAACTCGAGANGCAATTGGCGTTCATGCAGGCGCACGATTGCGATTTCAGCTTCACGCAATATGCGCATATTGACGAAAAGGGACGTTTGACGGGCAGAGAGGCCAAGGTGGTGAAGAANTTGACGTATGCAAAGATGTTGAGACATTGTTGGCCGGGCTGTCTTACGGTGATGTATCGGCAGGATTTGCATCGAAAGATTTATTCGGAGAATGTGGAGCGTAACAACGACCACGCTTTGTTTCTCCGGGTTTTGAAGAATTGCCGCAATGCTTGCGGCATACCCACGTGCATGGCCTTATACCGCATCCGCAAGGGGAGTATTTCGCGGAGCAAGTTCAAGATGATAAAGCCGTATATGGAGGTGATTCACGACATAGAGGGGTATAGTTACTGCATGGCGTTTTTCTGCGTGTTTACGCAGGTTTTCGTTAAGGTTTTCTTGAAATACAAAAAAGTGAAGAAATATGGAGAACTTGAATGCGAAGTGGCAGGAACANCTGTCTGAGAAAGGNATTTCGGAAGCACAGTTGCAGGAACAGTTGGAGAATTTCAGAAAGGGCTTTCCTTTCGCGCNCCTCACGGGGGCGGCGGTGGAAGACGACGGTGTGTTGGTTTTCGGAGAGGAACANAGGGANANNTACCGCAGGCTCTATCGCGAAAANGCTTCTTCCGAGAGCATTTTGAAATTTGTTCCGGCTTCGGGGGCGGCCACGCGGATGTTCAAGAATCTCTATGCGTTTTACGAAAAGTTGAAAACCTCTTCCACGGCCGAAGAGCCGACCGCCGATGTGCNCGAGTTTTTCGACAATCTTCACCGATACGCTTTCTNCAACGAGTTGGACGAGGCGGTGAAGAAGATAAGCGGNGCGGATTTGAAGCAGTGCATGGCCGANAAGAAATANTTGGCGGTGTTGGATGCTTTGCTGGAGAATCCGCAAGGTTTGGGCTACGGCAAAAAGCCCAAGGCGTTGTTGAGGTTTCACGCCTATCCCGACGGCAACCGTCTGGCGTTGGAGGAACATTTGGTGGAGGGCGCGCTCTATGCGCAGAGCGGGGGCGTGTGNCGNCTGCATTTCACGCTCTCTCCCGAACACCGNGCCGATTTCGAAGCCGCTGTGAAAGCCGCCCTTCCGCGTTACGAAAAGAAATTCAATATCCGTTACGATATTTTCTATTCCGAGCAGAAATCTTCTACCGATACGGTGGCGGTGACGTTAGACAANCGCATCTTTACCGACGCGGAGGGCAATATGGTGTTCCGTCCCGGCGGNCACGGTGCGCTTATCGAGAATCTGAACGACATGGATGCCGATGTGATTTTCATCAAGAACATCGACAATGTCACCACCGATGCCCTGCGTGAAGATACCGTCGCCTACAAGGAGTTGTTGGCGGGGGTGTTGATGGAGTGCCGCGAGGCTGTGTACGGGTGCTTGGAGAAAATGGAGAACATGACGCAGGTCTATCCTTCNTTCCTGCAGGAAGTGCGGGCGTTGGTATGCGGAAAATTGGGAATGAAGCTGCCCGATAATTTCGATGCGATGGGGCAGCGGGCGCAGTTGGAATATTTCCGTGCGGTGTTGGACCGTCCCATGCGNGTGTGCGGCGTGGTGCGCAATACGGGAGAGCCNGGCGGCGGCCCGTTCTGGGTGCTTTCCGAGGGAGAGAAGGCTCCTTCGCGGCAGATTGTGGAGTCGTCGCAGGTGGACCGGGCCGCCGCCGACCAAAAACGGATTTTCGAGACTTCGCGTTTCTTCAATCCCGTGGACTTGGTTTGCAGTCTCTATAACCACAAGCACGAGAAATACGATTTAAGGCGGTTCGTAGACCCGCAGACGGCTTTCATTTCGCAGAAATCGGTCAAGGGAACCGACATCAAGGCTATGGAGCTTCCCGGCCTGTGGAACGGGGCTATGGCACGGTGGATCACCTTGTTCGTGGAAGTGCCGCAAAGTGTCTTCACNCCGGTCAAGACCGTCAACGACCTGCTTCGCAAAGAACATCAAAATTTGTAAAGAATATCCAAAATCTTATATTAATATGAAACCAGCCGAGTATATCCAAACNAATAAACAGAGATTTCTCGAGGAACTTTCCGGNCTTATCCGCATTCCCTCCATCAGTTCCGAATCGAGCCATAAGCAAGATATGGTGAAGGCCGCCGAGTACCTCCGCGACCAAATTCTGAAAGCCGGTGCCGACCGTGCGCAGGTNATGCCCACCGAGGGCAACCCCGTGGTCTATGCCGAGAAAATCATCGACCCCGCCAAGAAAACCGTCTTGGTATACGGTCACTACGACGTGATGCCCGTCGACCCTATCGAACTTTGGAAGACGCAGCCTTTCGAACCGCAGATTATAGGCGACAGGCTCTACGCACGCGGTGCCAACGACGACAANGGACAGTCGTTCATGCACGTCAAGGCNTTCGAATATCTCGTTCATGAGAATCTTTTGCCCTGCAACGTCAAGTTCATGCTNGAGGGAGAGGAGGAAATCGGTTCCCCCTCGCTCGAAAAATGGTGNGCCGACAACAAGGCCATGTTGAAAGCCGATGTGATTTTGGTTTCCGACACCTCGATGATTGCGCCCGACATTCCNTCCATTACCGTGGGTCTGCGNGGTTTGAGCTATGTGGAAGTGAGCGTGACGGGGCCCAACAAAGACCTTCATTCGGGCATTTTCGGCGGNGCGGTGGCCAATCCCGCCAATGTGCTGGCCAAGCTGATAGCCGATTTGATAGACGNNAACGGACATATCGCCATTCCCGGTTTCTACGACGATGTGGTGGAGATTTCGGCAGATGAACGTGCGGCAATGGCNCAGGCGCCTTTCAACGAACAGGAATACAAGAANGCCTTGGATATAGAGGANGTGAGCGGTGAAAAAGGNTTCACCACGCTCGAACGCACCGGCATNCGNCCCTCNCTCGATGTAAACGGNATGTGGAGCGGCTATACGGGCGAAGGNGCCAAGACGGTGCTTCCNTCCNNGGCGCNCGCCAAAATCAGCATGCGTCTGGTGCCCAATCAGAATTGGGAAAAGNTNGCCGACCAAATCCGCGANTTNCTGGTGGCGCGCGCCCCCAAGAGCGTNAANATAGANGTGAAGAAACTGCACGGCGGNTCGGCCTATGGCGCGGACNTGAANTCGGAAGCCTATCGGGCGGCCGAAGAAGCCTATATGGAAGTNTATGGCAAGAAGCCCATACCCACCCGCAGCGGCGGNAGCATCCCTATCATCGCTGTNTTNGANAAAGTNTTGGGAATCAAATCGCTCCTNATGGGTTTCGGCCTCGAAGCCGANGCCATTCANTCNCCCAACGAAAGCTACCTGCTCGAAAATTTCTATCGCGGAATNGAAACNATNANTTCTTTCTATCTCCANTACGGGAAGTAGCCTTCCNTTCCTCATATTTCTTCCCCCAGCCGTANTCGTCTTTCAGAGANGNGTCGGCNGGGAGGAAATTGAAGGAATAACGGTCGATGGACTCATCCTCCATAGTCTTCTTGCCGTTGACGGCACCGTTGAGGTTCACCGCNAGGGNCACNATTTGCTGACAGCCGAACTTGGCGCCTTGCAGNTGGAACACGAAAGCGGCCTTGGCCTCCACGATACTGTTCTTGAAGAGGCTGATATACCATTGGCTCTCCAAATACGACTTNGCTCTNAAAAGCGGTGTGCCCCAATACGTNANGGNNNNGTNGTCGGTNGGCACGGTGAAGCGTTCCTGTCCGTAGTAGTAGAGCGTGCGCGTGCCGATACGCCANTATTGCGCNTGCAGNTCCACCACCANNCCCATAGGCATCTTCACNGGNGTCGNNTGGTCGCGTTTGCATTCGTAACCCATCATGAAATAGGCTCCCAACCGCATTTTGTGCAGGTGTTGTGCGCGGNGCGAAAAGTCGATGCCCACACCCACCTGTCCNTGTCCGTTATCGTGCACCACGCCGTCGCCCGATGTNGGNCGCGTGTTGGCGTAGTGNAANTAATAGCCGTTCAAGGCTCANGAAAAACCAATTCCAACGTTGCTCNCCGCTCAATCCCGCAAAAAACATNTCGCGGGTAACGGGCGANTGGCTTCCCACCCANTCAATCCANAGNCTGATGAAGTTGTTTTCTCCGNTCAGCTTGTAGAAAAGCCCCGTGATGTTGGGNCGGTANTAGTGAAAGGTGTCGCGGATGAAAAAGTCGCTGTAATTGTCTAAAAGGTGTTCGCGGGGAAAGGCCCCGAACAGGAAATGGTGATGCGGGGTCTTGTATTGAAAATAGCCGGTGAANTAGGTGTAGTCGAGGAATTTGGGAGAACCGAATTCGGTCTGAAGGTGTACGCCNGCAAAAAGACTGATGTCTTTGTAGCGGAAACCCACCTCGGGCGAAATCCTGAAGCCGGACATGGTTTGCGAGCGGATGCCGGGAATGGAGCCGTATTCGCTGTTGTCGAAAAAGCCGTAGGCGTTGGCTTTCCATTCAAAACTCTGTGCGGATGCAGTGTGGCAACCGAGAATGATTAAAAGAGAAAAGCACCCNCNAAGAAGGTGCTTTTCAAAACCGTTTTTCATAGGTTATTTCGTGATTTTCTCCAACCACTTCAGCATGCCGAGCATCACGCCCATCGAAGCCAGGCAGATGAGCGCAAACACCAGCCACGTAATCCACTGCTGACCGATGTTGTTGAGCATCGTCACACCCAGGAAGATGAACAGGTTGGCAACGGCGGTGGCGCACAGCCACAGACCTTGGCAGATACCTTGCAGNTGCTTGGGTGCGATTTTCGAAACGAACGACAGGCCCAGCGGCGAAATGAACAGTTCGGCCACGGTAAGGAAGAAGTAGGTGAGGATAAGNACCCACGGTCCCACCAGATTACGCTGTTCGATAGGTGTCACGGCCCATTCGTTGCCGGAGGGATAGCCCATCACCTTGGCCAAAGCCGAAAGGAAGATGTAGGCGCAGGCCACGATGAACATACCGATGGCGATTTTCTTGGGCGTGGAAACGTTCTTGCCNCTGCGTGCCATGCGGCCGAAAATCAACATGATGATAGGCGTGAGTACAATCACGAAGAAAGGATTGATNCACTGCCAGATTTCGGGCGCAATGGTATCGGTGTTCACAAAGTCGCGGGCGAAAATCGAAAGCGACTGACCGTTNTGATGGAAAGAGAACCAGAAGAAGATGGCCACACCCAATACGGCGAACAAAGCCGCCATACGCTGTTTGATTTCCTTGGCCTGTGCGGCACGTTCCTCGGGCGTGTAGTCCACCGCAGCGCTCTTTTCCTTGCGCACGGGGTTGGGGAAGTTCTTCTTGACGCAGGCGAAGATGACAAACGAAATGAGCATGGCCGCCACCGAAGCGATGAACGAGAAGTGNACGCCGGTGTTGAACACTTGCAGGTAGTTTTCGCAGAACGCGGTCATGGCGGCGGGATCGGCGGCCATAGCGGCAGTGTCGATAGGCGTTTGGCTTACCTTGCCGGCCAGTTCGGTGAGGTTGTTCATCGTGGTGGCATCCATGTTGCCGCCCAGATATTGGTGGCAGAGAGCGGGCATCTGCGAGTTGTAGATGAGGTTCTTGGTNCCCAACAGCCATTCACGCAGCAAGGGAGCCACAAAAGGCGCAATCACACCGCCGATGTTGATGAACACGTAGAAAATCTGNAAACCGCTGTCGCGCTTGCTCTTGGCCAAAGCCAAAGCTTCGGGGCCTTGCTTGGCCGCGTCGGCCTCGAAGTTNTCGTACATCTGACCCACAATGGCCTGCAAGTTNCCCTTGAAAAGACCGTTACCGGCCGCAATCAGGAACAAGGCCACGCAGGTGAACACCAATACCCACGAAGGCACGTTGCCGGGCGCACCGCCGAAAACGGGGAGCGAGAGCAGCACATAGCCCAAGGCCATGATGAGCAAGCCCGACATAATGGTGCCCTTGTAGTTCTGCAAACGGTCGGCCACGATGCCGCCGGGCAGAGAGAACAGATAGATGCAGCAATAAAAAACGGCGTAGATGAAACCCGCCGTGGCATCGGGAATACCGAATTTGGAGCAGATGAACANTAACAATACGGCATTCATGATGTAATAGCCGAAACGTTCGCCCATATTGCTCAAGGCGGCGGCAATCAANCCTTTNGGNTGNTTTTTNGTGGCCGTAACCACATAATAGATTAAAAACGGTATGACCACGATTGCAATCCCGATCAAAACCGCCATAGCCATGTGTTCTTGAATCCAAGCCATGATGATGAATTTATGTTAGTACTAAAATTTACAAGCGTAAAAGGCAAATTTAATGAAATTTCTTAACTTTGAAGGTTTGAGATTAAAAAAACGGAACTATGCTTCCTTTTCAGAATTTTCCCTACAAGTTGGTGTTGGGCTCCGCCTCCCCGCGCCGCAAAGACCTGCTTTCGGCCTTGGGTTTTGAATTCGAGACGATAAGCAAGGATGTGGACGAAAGCTACCCTTTGAGTATGCCCCGGGAATCGGTTCCCGAATATTTGTCGCATATCAAATCGGTGGCTTTTTCGGACGATGAACTGCCTCAAAACTATCTGCTCATCACGGCCGACACTATGGTTTTGTTAGACAATAAACCTTTCGGCAAACCCGCCGACAGAGACCAGGCCGTACGTTTCCTCTACGCGCTTTCGGGCCAGACCCACAAGGTGATTACGGGCATTTCGCTCCGCACCCGAGACCGTCAGCACTCCTTCTCGGTAGAGTCGAAAGTAACGTTCCGCGTGCTTTCGTTGGAGGAAATCGAGTATTATGTAGACAAATACAAGCCCTACGACAAGGCCGGTTCCTACGGNATNCAGGAATGGATAGGCTATGTGGGAATCGAGGCAATCGAGGGTTCGTTCTACAATGTGATGGGGCTGCCCACTCAGCGTCTTTATCGTGAAATGGCCGAATTTATAGGAAGATGAAAGCAAAGATGAAGAAAACGGCCGGTCTGTTTTTTGCCACGGGCGTTCTGTTGGCGGGGCTTCTTCCTTTGCCTGTGCGNGCCCAGCAGACCGAAGCGAGCGGCAACAAGGAGTTCGAAATCCTCAAGAANNTCGAGATTTTCTCGTCGGTCTACAAGAACGTGGAGTATGTGTATGTGGACGGCNCCAATCCCGGCAAGATGATAAAAGCCGCATTGGATGCCATGTTGCGCACCCTCGACCCCTACACCGTCTATATTCCCGAAGCCGAAATAGAAGATTTCCGCATCATGACCGAAGGCGAATACGGCGGCATCGGCTCCACCATTCACTATCGCGATGGCTGGGTGTATATCACCGACCCCTACGAAGGGTTCCCCGCCGATAAAGCGGGTCTGAAGCCCGGCGACAAGATTTTGGCCGTGAACGGCGAATCCACGCAGGGGAAGAATGTTTCCGACGTGAGTGCGATGCTCAAAGGTCAGGCAGGCACCAAAATATCGCTCACGATAGANAGAAAAGGCAATTCCAAACCTTTCGACGTAAGCCTCACCCGACAGGCCATCCGCATCAAGAACGTCACCTACAGCGGCATGTTGCGCGACAGTGTGGGCTATATCCGGCAAGACGGCTTTACGCAGGGCGCCACGCAGGAAGTGAAAGACGCTTTCTTGGCGCTCAAGGCGCAGGGTATGAAATATCTGGTCTACGATTTGCGCTACAACGGCGGAGGCTTGCTCAACGAAGCCGTCGACATTGTAAACCTTTTCTGCAGGAGCGGNCTTGAAGTGGTGAGCACGAAAGGAAAAATCGACAACCGCGACAATACNTACTACACCACCAAGGCACCCCTTGATTTGGAAATTCCCATNGTTTTCCTCACCAGTCGCGGAACGGCCTCGGCNTCCGAAATCCTTACCGGTGCCATGCAAGACTACGACCGTGCCGTGTTGGTGGGCGANCGTACTTTTGGAAAAGGATTGGTTCAGAATATTCTGCCGCTTCCCTACAATGCACAGATGAAGGTTACGGTGGCCAAATACTATATNCCCAGCGGGCGTTGCGTGCAGGCGTTGGACTACAGCAACAAAGACGAGCAGGGCATGGCGCGCCGCATTCCNGATTCCCTCCGCACGCTCTTCAAGACGGCGGGCGGGCGTGATGTGTACGACGGCGACGGCATCGAACCCGATTTGGAAATCGAACCCCCTGTCATCAGCGAGGTATCGTTGAGCCTCATAAGCAAATACCTTTTGTTCGACTATGCCAACCACTATGTGTCCAAACACGATAAANTCCCGTCGATAAAGGATTTTCAGATTGGAGAGGCCGAATACAAGGATTTCATGGCTTTTATGAAAGACAAGGACTACGCCTATGAAATGCCCACCGAAAAGGCATTGAAGGAGTTTTCCGAGATAGCCCGCGAGGACAGTTGTTTGGAGATGCTTNACGCGCAAATCGAAGCGATAAAGACACAACTCGCCCAGCTAAAGAAAGACGATTTAATCAAGAACAGGGCCGAGATAAGCCGTCTCTTGCGGGAAGAAATCGTGTCGCGCTATTACTATCAGGCAGGGCGCGCCGAGGCCGAGTTGCAGGATGATATTACTGTGAACGAAGCGATTGCAATATTATTGAACCCGGAACGGTATAAAGCGTTCTTGAAAAAGTAGGAGAAAGTGATGAAAAAAGAATGGATGATGGAGGCCATTGAATTGGCCAAGGAAAACATAAAGAAAGGCGGCGGTCCTTTCGGAGCGNTGATTGTGAAGGACGGCAAAGTGATTGCCCGCACGGGAAATTCGGTGACGTTGAGCAACGACCCCACGGCCCACGCCGAGGTGAACGCCATCCGCGAGGCNTGCCGCAAGTTGGGNACTTTCGATTTGAGCGGTTGCGAGATTTATTCCAGTTGCGAGCCTTGCCCCATGTGTCTTTCGGCCATCTATTGGGCACATATCGACAGGCTCTATTTTGCGGGNTCGCGTCAGGANGCGGCNCNNGCGGGTTTCGACGATCAATTTCTCTACGACGAAATCGTCAAGCCTCTCGAAGAAAGNAAAATTCCCGTCACCGTGCTTTTCCCTGTGGAGGGAAAGGANCCTTTCGAAGCGTGGGAACGCTACGAAGACAAGATAGAGTATTAATTCCGTGGGGCGGTGATGATGCTGAACGTAGAAAAATTGAGCAAATCTTACGGACCTCAGAAGGCTCTCGATGAGGTTTCGTTTTCCGTTACCTCNCCGCAGGTGGTGGGATTNTTGGGGCCCAACGGTGCGGGAAAATCCACGCTGATGAAATTGATTTGCGGCTACTTGGTTCCCGATGCGGGGCGTGTGGAGGTATGCGGTTCGGATACGGTGAAGCAAGCGTTGCGGGCACGCGCCAAAATCGGTTATCTGCCCGAACACAATCCGCTCTACTTGGATATGTATGTGCGCGAGTATTTGGAATTTGTTGGACGTATCTACACCGATTCGGCCACCGTGTCCAAGCGGATGGGAGANGTNATCGAGGCGGTGGGATTGCAGCCCGAGGCGCATAAGAAAATCGGNGCTTTGTCGAANGGCTACCGCCAGCGGCTGGGTTTGGCGCAGGCACTGATTCATAATCCCGAAATACTGATTTTAGACGAATCCACGTCGGGTCTCGACCCCAACCAACTCGAAGAAATCCGGGAATTGGTGCGTTGTATCGGCAAAGAGAAAACGGTGCTTTTTTCCACCCATATCATGCAGGAAGCGCAAGCGGTGTGCAGCCGCGTGCTGTTGCTCAACAAAGGACATCTGATTGCCGACGCGCCCACCGTCGAACTNACCCGTCACCTGCAGGGCAAGGTCCGCNTCCGTGTGGAATTCGACAGGGAAGCGGATATGGAAGATTTCCGTGCGTTTGCCGCCGCGCGGAATGCCGAAGTGGAGCGGGAGAACGAAAAGAACACCTACGGAATTGTTTGTGACGCGGATGGCACCGATATCCGCGCGGCCCTTTTCGCCTATGCGGTGGAGAAAGGTCTTTCCGTGCTCACCTTGCAGCGAGAGGAAGACGACTTGGAAACGGTGTTTCACAAACTAACCCACGAAAATTCCGCCCAATGATTTGGAACACACATATACAAACCGAAGACAGCCACATGGCGTTTGTTGCGGTCTGTGCCTTGGTTTCGTTGGTTTTCTATGCATGGTTCGTGCAATTCTATGCAAAGGAAATCTCCACGATTGCATCGGGAATGTTCGATTTTCGGAATTGGGGAAAACCCGTGCGTCTTGCTTCCGTGAGCGGACAGATGGCGCAACGCCGTAAATTCCTGTTGATTGTAGTGTCGTGGGTGGGGCTTTCGTGGTTGGTCTACTTCCTTTTGTCCGACGGCGGTTTCACCTGGCGCTTCCATCAGCTTCCGTTCTTGATGCAGGGAGGCAACCCCAAGGTGAGCGTNATGCTGTTTTCCATGCTGTTCATGGCNTTGTACTATGCTTTCAAACGTGTTGTCTTCTATGGAGTGGGCAATGTGATGGAAGAGGATAAAGCCGCCACGGTCTTTTGGAGGAAAGGCATTTATCACGACTTTCTTTTTTCGCTTCTGGCCGTGCCGGTGTTGTGTGCCGTATCCACCCTCGATGCTTGTTTCCGGACCGGTTTCATGTATGTGCTCCTTGCGCTTTTCGCAGNCCTCACCGCTTTCAAAATCCTGCACCTTTCATACGAAGGACATCATCTGAGCCGATTTAGCTACCTGCATATTTTTGTTTACCTTTGCGCCCTTGAAATCTTGGTGCCCCTTTTCTTGTGGAAAGTGTTTTTTGCTTTATAGCGAAGCGACCGGAGAGAGGGAAAAAGGGTTGCCGGGAGAGAAACAAATGAAAAAGAACACCGATGGGAACCTCGCAGAAAACTTGTAAGGTAAAGAATATTCTGATTTCCCAGCCTGCCCCGGCCGATTTTGAGAAATCACCTTACAAACCTGTTGCCGACAAATACGGGATTAAGTTCACTTTCAAGAAATTGTTTCAAGTGGAAGGCATTTCCGCTATAGAGTTTCGTAAGAATAAAATCAATCTTTTAGACTATACAGCGGTGATTCTGACGAGCCGCAATGCGGTGGATCATTATTTCCGAATGGCCAAAGAGATGCGGGCTCAGATTCCCATTTCGATGAAGTTCATCTGCAGCTCCGAGTCGGTGGCCTACTATATCCAAACCTACATCCAATATCGCAAACGCAAGATATTTTTCGGCAAGCAAACCACCGAAGAGATGATGGATGTGGTGATTAAGCANAAGAACGAGAAGTTTTTGTTCCCTTGNCAGGAAGACAGCTATTCGGACGTCCCCGCTGCGTTCGCCAAGGCGAAAATCCCCCTGAAAAAGGCACCCATGTATCGGAGTGTTGCCGTGAAAGTGGCGCAGGAGATAGATATTGAGAAGATTGATATGATTTTGATGTTCAGTCCGATGGGCATCAAATCCCTGTTCGAGAACTATCCGGATTTCAAGCAGGGTAAAAAGTTGATAGGCATCTACGGNCATTCTGTGGCCGATTCCGCGCATCAGGCGGGATTGACCGTGAATCTGTCCGCTCCCACACCCACCTCCAGTTCGATGGCCGAGGCTCTGGGTGAATTTCTCGCCGACCTTGTGAAGCATGGAGGCGATTTGAGCAAAATCTCTCCGCATTTCGAATATCATCCCGTTGTTGAACCGGCTCAGGCCCCCGAACCGGCCAAGAGCAAGAAGAAATCGGGAACGTCCAAAGCACAAACGCGTACCAATNCCGCNTCGAAGAAACTCGAAAACAGGGTTGCCGCCAATAAAGCCGCCGCCCTGGCGGTGATGGCCGGCAAAAAGAACAGTCGCGGCAAAGCCCAAAAGTAAAGGCTATGTCTGCCCTGCCCAAACACGAACGACTCTANGAACAAAGGCTTATTTCCCGTCTTTTTTCGGAGGGGAAACATCTTTCTCCCTCTCCTCGTTTGCGTGTACGTTTTCTTTGGATAGAAAGGTGCGGGGATGAAGTAGGGGTTTCTGCGCCGCTGCCTCCCGTAAAGCTTATGGTGAGTGCCTCCAAACGCAACTTCAAGCATGCCGTTACCCGCAACCGCGTCAAACGCTTGCTTCGGGAAGTGTATCGNTTTCACAAAGAAGAAATTTCGGAGCTTGTTCCTCCGCAAAAGACACTCTTGCTNTTTTTGCAATATGCAGGGAAAGAGGAGGTTTCTTTGGAAGAAATGAAAGCTCTNGTGCAGCAGTTCATAGGAGTTTTTCAAAAACGTCTGCACCGTGAATAGAATAAGTGCCCTCCTCAATATGCTGTTCAAGGGCTTGGTGCGTTTTTATCAGATGTGCATTTCGCCGCTTTTTCCCCCCACATGCCGGTTCACGCCCACCTGTTCCGAATACGCCCTTCAGGCCTTGCGCAAATANGGGCCNTTCAAAGGGCTTTGGCTCACGGTGAAAAGGCTCTCCCGCTGTCATCCCTGGGGCGGCAGTGGCTACGACCCCGTGCCATAAATTCGTTGTGCTATGATTTCGGTATTGATTCCCAACCATAACTACGATTGTCTGCAACTGGTGCGCGATCTGCACGCGCAGTTGAGCGAGAGCGGCGTGCCCTTCGAAATTATTGTGGTGGAAGACGGTTCCACGGAATGTTTGGAAAACAACCGCCGCATGACGGAACTTGCCCATGTGCGGTATGAAGAACGGAAAGAAAACGTGGGGCGGTTCAAGAT